>JAADDU010000184.1 GCA_013153755.1 Campylobacterota bacterium
GGCGATTAGTGAAAGAAACACAACAAATGTAGCTAAAAGTAGTATTGGATTTATATCTAACATAGCACCTCCTAAAAGTTGCGCCATTATACTAAGATAAAATTGAAAAACTAGTTAAACTAAGTAAAAAAATTAATAAATTTTATAATTTTTATAAAGAGTGTTAAAAATACACATTTTTAACACTCTTTATGCTATTTTGAAATAAAATTTAAAAAATTATCAATCTCATTTTCATCACTAAATTCTATAGTTAATTTATTTTCAACAGCTCTAACCTTAAGACCTAGATCATTAAATTTAGTTTTTAACTTTGTAAAATCATAAGAAGGAAGTATTCTTTTTGCTGATGGAGAATTAGTTTGAATCTTCATATTTTTTATAATAGATTCAACTTCTCTAACACTAAGTTTTTGACCTATAATTGAATTTACAACTAACTGCTGTTGCTTATCATCAAGACCTATTAAAACTTTTGCATGTCCAGCTGTAATTTTTTTCTCTGCCAAAGCCTTTTGTGTTTTTGCAGATAGCTGTAGAAGTCTTATAGTATTTGTTATATGAGTTCTACTTTTATGGATTCTAGAAGCTAATTCTTCTTGTGTTATCTCATATATTTTAATAAGCTCACTGTATGCTTGTGCTAATTCAATAGAATTTAATTCATCCCTTTGAATATTTTCTATAAGTGCGAACTGTCGCATTTTATGCTCATCACTATTTAAAAGTATCGCTCTTATAGTTTTAAGTTTCATAAGCTTAGATGCACGGAGTCTTCTTTCTCCTGCAATTAAAACATACCCATCTACATCTTGATTAACAACTATGGGTTGAAGTAAGCCATCATTTTTTATAGATTCCCCAAGCTCTAAAAGTGAAGCTTCATTAAAAACTTTTCTAGGCTGATAAGGGTTCGGTCTTATCTCTTTTAAAGGTATCTCTAAAATTGTATCTTGTGATGAACCTTCATTTTCATAAGCTTCATCCATCTCACCTAAAAGTGCGTCTAGTCCACGACCAAGTTTCATCGATTTCATCTTGCTATACTATTATGGATTGTGCCAAATTTTGATAGGCTATTGATCCAACTGATTTTACATCATAAAGAATTGCAGGTTTTCCAAAAGATGGTGCTTCTGCAAGTTTTACATTTCTTGGAACTACTATGTATTTATCTTTTTTATCTTTAAAAAGTTTACCTTTAAAGTGTTGTGACAAATCAGCAAAAACCTGTTTTGAAAGGTTGTTTTGAGAACTATACATGGTTGGTAAAAATCCTTTTATACTAAGTTTTGGATTCAAAGATTTACGCACAAGTTTAACAGTATTTAACAACTGTGCAAGACCCTCTAATGCAAAAAACTCACACTGTATAGGTATAATAACAGAATTAGATGCACTAAGTGCATTTATAGTCATTGGTCCAAGAGCTGGTGGTGAATCTATAATAATGTAGTCATAGTCTTTTTTAACATTAGCTATGGCATTTTTAAGAACTAATTCTCTACCATCTTTATTATCAGTATCATAATACTCTTTTTCAATACCAACAAGCCCAATATTTGATGGAACTAGATGCAATGTTGGTAAATCTGATTTTAAGATAATGTCTTTTAATTTTTTAGTTCCAATTAAGACATGATAAATATTAAATTCATAATCATTTCTATGAAATCCTAAAGAAGTAGTAGCATTAGCCTGAGGATCTGAATCTATCAAAAGCACTTTTTTTTCTGCAACAGCTAAAGATGCAGCTAAATTTACAGCAGTAGTCGTTTTACCAACTCCACCCTTTTGATTTGCAATTACTATTACTTCACTCATCGTCTACTATATATCCTCTCACCACAACTTACAATAGAGCCATCATATTGAAGTTTCACATCTTTTAAAGAAACTTTAACATCATGTCTATGTGTATAAAAATTTTTACTTTTGTAGAATTCTAACTCATATTTACTAAAAACTTGCTTCCACTGAGGTTTTTTTTCGATATTTTTAAAATATTGAGATATTAAGTCATCTTTATTTAGAACTATATCTAACTTTTCAAAACCATTTGGATTTGATACCAAATTTAATCCAACACCACAAATTAAACATTCGTCTACTAGATTTGTAATCATTCCACCTATCTTTTTATCATCTATATAAAAATCATTTGGCCACTTTAACCAAACTTTTGAGCCAAATTTTTCTAAGGTTTGTTTTAAAATGTATGCAAAATAAATTGAAGCTGATTCTAGTCTTAAATCTTTAGGTAACTCTTCTAAAGAGATAGCAAAAGATAAAAATAGGTTTCCAGATATAGACTCCCAAGTATTTTCTCTACTACCTACGCCGGAAGTTTGGATATCAGCTATAACTGCATACGGTAATTTTATTTTTTTTAGATGCACTAACTCTTTTAAATATTTTTGAGTTGAATCTATACTTTTAAGATAAAGTATCTGCAATACTAAATCTCTTACCATTAATATATGAAAGAATATCCATCTCTTTTTTAGATATAGGTTGTACTCTAAAAATTCTAACACTCCCTTGCTTACAACCAACAACTATACTATCTTTTTCTATGCTTAATATCTCTAAAGCATTATTTACAGAATCAGTATCTTCTAATTTTATAGATTTTAATTTTAAACCACTTTCTAAGTATACACCTGGCCAAGGAGTAAATGCTCTGTATTTATTATAAAGCTTAGATGCACTGATAAAGTCAACTTTACCATCTTCTTTTGTAATCTTTTTACAATGAGATGATAAAGTATCATCTTGTTTTATAGGTGTATATGAATTAAAGTTTTTTAATACATCTACAGTAAGTTTAGATGCACTAGTTGTTAATCTATCAAAAAGATTTTCAACCATTTCAGTATCACTAACATCAATTTTATCTATCTTTAAAATATCTCCAGTATCTAACCCTTCATCCATAAGCATTGCTGTAACACCTGTTTGCTTATCTGCATTTAAGAGTGTTTGCTGAATTGGACTTGCTCCTCTGTAATGTGGTAAAATAGATGCATGAAGATTTATACAAGGTGCATGATTTAATATCTCAGGTGGTAGTATCTGACCATAAGCAGCTACTACTATAAAGTCACACTCTATACTAAGCACTGCATCTACACTCTCTTTATCTCTTAATCTTCTTGGTTGATAAACTTCTATAGAATTCTTAAGTGCTAAAGTTTTCACTACTGGGGGAGTCATAATCTTTTTACGACCTACTGGTTTATCTGGTTGTGTAAAAACTGCTACTACTTCCATATCATCAGTTTTAAGAATTGTATCTAAAATATTTACTGCATAGTCTGGCGTTCCCATAAAAATTATTTTCATAAATTTTTATCCTTAGTAAATAATGTTCCACCAGCATGCAGTGCATCTAACATAAAACTCTTAACATCACTCAAGTCAAATCCACTTGCCAAAAACATCTCTTTATCTGCATCTAGTAGATATGCGGCTGCTTTTAGTTTGGTGACTATGCCACCTGTTGCAAAAACATTGTTTGGGGTTGCTTCTTTTTGAAGTTCTTCTTGTGGTATCTCATGAACCACTTTTAAAACCTTGGCATCTGCATCTATTCTTGGGTCACTTGTGTAGTATGCATCTATATCTGAGAGGATTATAAGCATATCTGAATCTGTATGTTTTGTAATATGGGCTGAGAGTTGGTCGTTGTCCCCTACTTCAAGTTCTTGCGTTGAAGTTGCATCGTTTTCATTTACTATGGGTACGATGCCATTTTGTAAAAGAGTTTCTATGGTATTTTTTATTCTTGCTATATCATCATCTCTGTCAAGGTTTGCAGATGTTACTAAAACCTGAGCAGAAGTGATTTTATGTACTTCAAACTCCCTTGCATACTTTTTCATAAGTATAGGTTGACCTATAGCAGCTAGAGCTTGTTTATTTCTTATGAGAGTTCTGTCAAGTTTGAGTTTTGTATATCCTGCTGATACTGCACCAGAAGATACAAGTATAACTTCATACTTTTTTTTCAACTCAACTAAAAATAAAACAAGTGATTGAAGCCTATCAAGTGCAATTTCCCCACCTTGTGTTAAAACAGCACTACCAACTTTAACAACAACTCTTTTCATTTTAAACTCTTGTTTGTTGGACTAAATTAAATAAAGAATATTTTAAAGGTTCTATATTTTTCGATGTTGCTGATGATATTGGTGCAACAAAGTAAGGTTTTGACTTATCAAAACCAAGTGTTTCATCAGCACTATCTTGAACATAAAATGGAATTTGTCCATCAAAATTAAATTCATTTGTTTTGCTTTGTTCTAAATCTAAAAGTTCTAAAAAGCTTAAAACAAGTTCATTAAGCTCATTAGGAGGAACAATATCTAGTCTTGTAAGAGCTATAGCATAAGCACTTTCACCCAATGTTTGTGAAAATGAAGAGATTTCATCTTTTAAAACTTCTATTTGTTCTTTTAAATCTCTATAAGATGCTAAATCTACCATATAAAGTAGTGTTTTTGTTCTCTCAATATGTCTTAAAAATTTTATACCAAGACCTTTACCCTCATGAGCTCCACCAATAATTCCAGGGATATCTGCCATAACAAACGACTCATAATCCCCTATATTTACTTGACCTAGTTTTGGAGTAAGTGTTGTAAACTCGTAGTTAGCTATCTCTGGAGTAGCATTTGATACAGTTGAGATTAGAGTTGATTTACCAACATTTGGAAAACCCACTAACCCAACATCAGCGATAAGTTTTAAATCAAGTTTTATATTTCTTGTTTCACCTTTTTCACCAGGTTGTGCATAAGTTGGTCTTTGGTTTGTTGGGCTTTTAAAGTGGGTATTTCCAAGTCCACCCTTTCCACCTTGTAAAAACTTTTGAGTTTGCCCATCTTTTAGCATATCAAACAAAACTTCGCCACTGTCTGCATCTACTATCTGAGTACCAGGGGGAACGATGATAACTTTTTTTGCACCACTTTTTCCTGTACAGTTAGAACCCTCTCCTGGACGACCACCATCTGCTTTTATGTGCATCTTTCTTTGAAAATGAGATAGTGTATGTGTATTATTATCACATTTAAACCATATATCTCCACCTTTTCCACCATCACCACCATTAGGACCACCGTTTAGTACAAACTTTTCACGACGAAATGCTACACACCCCTGTCCACCTTTACCTGAACTAACTGTTAATTCAACACTATCTGTAAACATTTGTAATCCTTATGTTATCAATACTTAAAAATTTACTCAACGATAATTCTTATATATAGTAAATTGTTAAATATTTTAAAGTTTAGGTGTTAAACCTATATTTTGAAGTAGAAATATTTGGGTTTACACCCAAATATTGTAGAGTTATGTAGCAGGTATAATTGAAACTTTTTGACGCTTTTTATCTTTTCTTTCAAAAGCAACAACACCATCAACTAATGCAAATATAGTATGATCTTTACCCATACCTACATTTGTACCTGGGTGAATTTTAGTTCCTCTTTGACGAATAATGATGTTACCAGCTACAACAGCTTCTCCACCATACTTCTTAACACCAAGTCTTCTACCAGCCGAATCACGATTATTCTGTGTACTACCCTGACCTTTCTTATGTGCCATTTCTATCTCCTACTTATTAT
>JAADDU010000168.1 GCA_013153755.1 Campylobacterota bacterium
TTTGAACATATGTTCGATATAATTTTATATATAAACAATCATAACTCTTATTCGTCAAACTATCAGTTTATAATTTTTGACCAGATATATGGTTATTACTACATAAAATACCTACAAAAGTAAGTCATTATTGTAAATTTTATCTAGATGCAGTGCATACAAGAATTCTCACTAAGGAGTATATAGTTGAGTGGTAGAAAAAGAAAAAATAGAAATATAGATGCAGACCATAGTGGTATATGTTTTAAACCTTGTGGTATTGAAAAAGTTAATCTAGAGAGAGTTATTTTAAATGAAGATGAGATGGAAGCAATTAGATTGTCTGATTTTGAGGGACTATATCAACAAGAGTGTGCTGATAGAATGGAAATCTCAAGAACAACATTTTCACGACTCATAGAATCAGCAAGAAAAAAAATAGCAGATGCACTTATAAATACAAAAGCTCTTAGGATAAATAAATGTCTATAAAACAAAAAAATCAAGTACTAACTATATCGTTAGCTCATTTAGCCCACGATACCTACTCAGCTTTTTTAGCACCTATCTTACCACTACTTATAGAAAAGCTAGATATGAGCCTCTCTATGAGTGCTTTTTTAGATATTGCTAGAAAATTACCATCACTTTTAAACCCTTTTTTTGGACTTTTAGCAGAGAGAACTGATGCAAGATACTTTGTGATTTTATCCCCTGCTCTTACTGCTTTTAGTATGTCCCTTTTAGGAGTTTCAAACTCCTATGCATTTTTACTTGTACTACTCACTATATCAGGTATAAGTTCAACACTATTTCATATACCATCCCCTGGCATTATCAAGGCTTCTTCTGGTAATAAACTTGGACGAGGGATGAGCTTTTATATGGTTGGAGGAGAACTTGCTCGAACTCTTGGACCTCTTATCATAACAGGAGCAGTTTCATTATGGGGACTAGAAAATACTTGGCGATTAATGCCATTTGGATTTTTAGCTTCACTTATACTCTACTATAAACTTAAAGATTTTACTTTTACACAAAAAAAGTTTACAAAAAAAGCAGAAAAAGGCTCTGCTATAGCTGAAGTAAAACGCTTTTTAGCACTTTTTGGTGTGATGGGTGGTTTTATGTTCTTTCAATCAGCTATGAAGATGGCAACAACTCTATACTTGGCAGTTTATCTAACTCAACATGGTTTTTCTTTATGGTACGCGAGTATCGCTCTATCTGTTTTACAGTTTTTTGGTGTTATTGGTACATTTTTATCTGGAAATATTTCAGATAAGATAGGAAGACAAAAAACACTAGTAATCATGTCAACTGGGGCAGCTATAACCATGACACTTTTTTTACTAAATAGCAATCTTTATATCACTTTTATCTTACTTGCACTACTTGGTATATTTATGTTTGCAAATGGTCCTATAATGCTCTCTGTCATCCATGAAGTAGAAACTAAAATGCCTACTTTCATAAACAGTGTTTATATGACTATAAATTTTAGTATTAGTTCCATAGTTGTTTTGGGTATGGGGATTTTTGGGGATAAATTAGGTCTTGATACAACCTATGAGATTGCAGCAGTTTTAGCATACCTTGCTATCCCTTTTGCGTTATCTCTAAACTATGCAAAAGATATAAAATAGTTTTTTATTTTAATCTTTGCTTGTCTAACCAAACCATTAAGCCTTTTTGAGCATGTAGTCTATTTTGTGCTTCATCAAAAACAACTTTTGCATGTTTCTCAAACACATCCTCACTAACTTCAAAACCTCTATAAGCAGGTAAACAGTGTAAAAACAGAGCATCTTTTGAAGCTAGATTCATCATATCTTCATCAACCATAAAACCTTTGAAGTCTTTTACCCTTTGCTCTTTTTCATCCTCTTGCCCCATAGATACCCAAGTATCAGTTGTAACAACAGTTGCTCCTTTTACAGCTTCAAGAGGATCATTCGTAGTAGTTATAACAGCTCCACTTTTCTTTGCCATCTCAAGTGTTTCTTTTAAAACCACTGCATCTACTTCATAACCCTTTGGTGTAGCTATGCGAAGCTCAAACCCAAGTTTTGCAGCCAACATCATCCAAGAGTGAGTCATATTATTCCCATCTCCAACATAAGCACACACTATGTTCTTATGAGCATTGTTTTCAACTAAAGTCATATAATCTGCTAAAAGTTGTACAGGGTGAAATGAATCGGTAAGCCCATTTATAACAGGTACACTACTATAAGATGCAAATTCTTCTATCATAGAGTGTTCAAAAGTTCGTATCATAACCATATCACACATACTACTTATCACTCTAGCCGTATCTTTTACAGGCTCTCCACGACCAAGGTGGATATCACGGTTAGATAAAAACAAAGCGTGTCCACCTAGTTGAAACATCCCAGTCTCAAAACTAACTCTAGTTCTAGTTGAACTCTTTTCAAATATCATCGCTAGAGTTTGATTTTCTAGTTCTTTGTTATAGATTTTAGATTTTAGATTCTTTTTTATCTCAAGACCTATATCTATAATCTCAAGTATCTCTTCTTTTGTAAAATCTTTTAATGTTAAAAAATGTCTCAAAACTTCCCCAAATTTTTAAATAAGCCCGTATTTTATACTAATTTACTTTAATAACATCTTTGCAACTTCTTTTGCATGATAAGAGATGATTATATCAGCACCTGCTCTTTTAAAACTAATCATAGTTTCCATCACAACTCTATCGTAATCTATAAGGTCATTTTTACCTGCGATTTTGAGCATCGCATACTCCCCACTTACATTATAAACTGCCATAGGTAAAGAGGTAGAGTCTTTTATCTCACGAACTATATCAAGGTATGCAAGTGCTGGTTTTACCATAAGTATATCAGCTCCCTGCATCTCATCAGATTTTGACTCATTTATAGCTTCTCTTCTGTTTGCTGGATCCATCTGATAAGATGCTCTATCTCCAAAGCTAGGTGTTGATTCTGCTACATCACGAAACGGTCCATAGTAACCTGAAGCAAACTTAGTTGAATATGCCATAATAGGTAGGTTTTCATACCCTCCCCCATCCAATGCTTCTCTTAGAGTTTTTATAATCCCATCCATCATACCAGATGGTGCTATCATGTCTGCACCAGCTTTTGCGTGGACAAGTGCCTGCTCAGCTGAAATTTCAAGTGTTGCATCGTTATTTACAGTTTCATGTACTGCATCTATAATCCCACAATGCCCATGGTCTGTGTATTCACAAAAACACAAATCTGTTACAACAAACATCTCAGGATGCTCTTTTTTTATAGCTTTTATAGCTGAAGCGATAATACCATGTTCACAAAGTGCATCTGAACCTATAGAATCTTTAACATCAGGGATACCAAAAAGGATGATGGAGTAAAGGTTAAGTTTTTTTAACTCCTCACACTCTTTTAAAATCTCATCTATACTCATCTGATAAACTCCAGGCATAGATGAAACCTCTGTTTTTATCCCCTCACCTGAGCGAACAAAAAGTGGATATATAAAATCATTTGTACTTATACTTGTTTCTCTTACCAATGCTCTTAGATGCTTATTTAAACGAGTTCTGCGAAATCTTTGAAACATAAATCAACTCCAATCTTTTTTTTGCTATAATTTTTAAAAACTTATTTTATCGTTTTAAAGTTTAAACTAGGGTAGATTAAATTGAATATAGAGATTTCAGAGATAGCTTCATTACCATCAAGGTTTGGAGATTTTAAAGTAAAAGCCTTTAAAGAGGGACAAAAAGAGCATCTTGTTATATATAAAGAGCCGTTAGATGCAGTGCCTATAGTTCGTGTTCATTCAGAGTGTTTAACTGGAGATGCCATAGGTAGTATGAAATGTGATTGTAGAGACCAGCTAGAGTATGCTCTAAAATTAGCACAAGAGACTAATGGTATGGTTATATACTTAAGACAAGAGGGTAGAAATATTGGTCTTTTAAATAAAATCAATGCGTATGCTCTTCAAGATAAAGGTCTAGATACAGTTGAAGCCAATCATCAGCTAGGGTTTCGTGCAGATGAAAGAACTTATGAGATGGTAACATACATACTTCACCATTTTGGGATTAAAAAGATTCAGTTACTTACAAATAATCCAGATAAAGTTAATTCTATAAGTGATATAGAGATTATAAAAAGAGTTCCTATCATAATGGAAGCAAATAAATACAACAAAGAGTATTTAGAAACAAAAAAAGAAAAGATGGATCATCTTTTTTAAGATTATTGTTTTTTAGATTATTGGAATTTACTCTCAGGTAAAGCAGATAATCTTCTCTCTGAAGAAGCTAAAATTTTAAGTAACTCTTGGGTAGTTACTTTTAGTTCACTATAATAAACTTTAACCTTATCTAATTGCATCTCATCTACCTGAGAAGATCCCATCATTTTAGCAAAAAAACCTTTCTTTTGTTTTTTGAAAAGAATGTCAAAAATCTTTGCATATTCACAATGCCATCTTACATGCAATGTTTCTATTTGGTCATAAAAAAAAGAACCAAGAACATTTCTTAACTGATTATCAGAACCATACAGCCACTTACCAAACTCACAATCTTTTTTATCAACTGCAATAGTTTCACTAACATTTTTACCCTCAATAGCATCTATAATTTTACTCATCTGAGCTTCATGAACTTTTATAGTGTTTTGAACTGAATGTATAGTCTTTTCTTTATTCATTTTCTATTCTTTATTAAAATTTTCAATATTATTACATAAATTTCATAAAAACATTATATAATTACATATAATTTATTTAAGGAATTTTAAATGCAACATCCTGATCCTACAGAGCATGAGATAAAACTAAATTCAAAAAGATATATAGTTTCTAAAACAGATGCAAAGGGAATTATCACATACTGTAACGATTATTTTATAGAAATCTGTAAATACAATGAAAAAGAGCTTATTGGTCAACCACATTCCATAGTAAGACACCCAGATATGCCAAAGATAGCCTTTAAACTTATGTGGGATAGGATTAAAGAGGGTAAAAACTTCATAGCTGTTGTTAAAAATTTAGCAAAAGATGGTAGTTATTATTGGGTTGTTACTGATTTTGAACCAAAAGTTGATCCTATTACAAATGAAATCATTGAACATACTGCTTTTAGAAAAGCAGCACCTCAAAAAGCTATAGATATCATGACTCCAATATATGCAAAACTCTTAGAAGTAGAAAAAGAGGGTGGAATGAAAGCTAGTGAAGAATTTCTTCGTGAATATTTAGAGCAAAACAACACTAATTATGATGATTTTATCAACAAAGCAGTTGGAAACAGTGGTTTATTTAAACTATTTTTTACTGCTATGAAAAAACTTTTCTCTTAAATTAAGATGAATTTAAAAGACAAATTAATATCAGACAACATTAAGTTGCCTGATAACTTTTTTTACCATATACAAAAGTATAAAGAACATCTATTTAAATGGAATAAAATCCACAATCTAACAGGTGCAAGAGATGAAGATACTATAGATGAATTTATCTATGATGCCATCTATCCTGTAAACTTTTTACCAAAAGCTAAAAATCTTTTAGATATAGGTACAGGAGCTGGCTTTCCTGGTATGATTTTAGCTATGGGACTCCCTGATACTAAAGTGACATTAGTTGAGCCATTAACAAAAAGAGCTAGTTTTTTACAGTTTATAAAAGCTGATTTAAACTTACAAAATGTAACTGTTGTAAAAAAAAGAGTAGAAGATATGCCAAGTGAGATTTTTGACATAATCACATCAAGAGCAGTAACAGATACAAAAATGCTTTTAGCGTTAAGTAAAAATTTTCGTGATGAAAACTCAAAATTACTTTTTTACAAAGGTCAAAATGTTTATGATGAAGTAGATAAAAACATAAAACACAAAATCATAAAAACCAAAAATAGACACTATCTACTTATAGGGGAAGATTAATGATTCAAGAATTTTTACTCATCGCAGTTGTTATTGCTGTTGTGTACTTTATGTTTATAAAGAAAAAACCAAATAACATAAAAAATACCACTGCATCTAATAAAAAAAATGAACTTCAAAGTAATGATATGGTTGAATGTAAGGGCTGTGGTATCTACTGTGAAGTAGATGATACTATCATTAGCAACAACAAGTATTATTGCTCTGTTGAGTGTTTAAAGAAGTCATAATGCTTATATATGGACATAAATTTATACCAAGTGAAAATTTTTACCATGTGATAAATATAGATGCAATACTAAACACACCACCAAACTCAACAATCTACCTTGATTTTACCCAAGAAAATTTAGAAATTATAAATTATGCTTCTTTAAATTCTATCTCTTTAGCCATTTCAGTATCAAATATAACGCAAAGTATCTATGCTTCTTCTTTAGGTAGTGACTTTATTATTGTAGATAAAGAGTTAGCAAAAAGTGTACAAGACATAGCAAACAACTACTTGTTTGATGCAAAGATACTAGTAAATATAAAAAGCGAGAATGAGATAGAAGAACTAGCACTCCAAGGGATAGATGGAGTTATATTTTCTAATGCTATCATCAAAACAAACTCTTAAAACTACTCCATAGCAGTTTTTGCTAACTTTGCCCAAGGAGATTCACTATCTGCATCTATTGAGTCTTTATAGGCTATTTTAGCATCATCGTCTCTCCAAAGTTTTTCATAAACACTTCCTAATAGATACTTTTGTCTTGCTCTATTAGACTTACTTAACTTTATTTTATCTAATGACTTGATAACCTTTAATGCTTTAGCATAATCTTTTTTATCTATATATGCCTGATATAAGGTAAACTCTACAAATGGACTTTGAGCATAAGAGTTTGACCTGTTTTGGATATCCATCACCTCTTTAGCATACTTGATAACTAGGTTATTGTCTTTTCTTTGAATGCCAACTGTAATCATAGCTACATATCTCTCTATATCCATATAATCAAGCTTATAAACCTCTTGTAGCTTAGACATAATCTCTACCATCTTCTCAGAGTTTTCTAACCTTTGATATGTATCAAATAAGATTCTATACACATCTTTATATTTTAAATCTTTATCATCTTCCATAAGGCTAATTAACTCATTTGATGCTTTTACCACATCACTATAATTACCAGTTGCAAAATCTATCTTTATATATCTATAAAGCCATTTTTTTCTTATGTCTAAATCTTTTGATTTTAAGTTTTTATCAGCCATTTTTTTAGCCAATGAAAAATCTGCACCTTTCATAGCACATTCATATATACCATCATCCCAACTATCTGAAAGAGTGATATCATACTCTGAAGATATATCTAAAACACTCTTGCACTCCTGTTTTTCAAGTGCATCTTCCATTACACCAAGAGCTGCTTCATCAATCATATCTTGTATATCACTATATTGTTCTTTATCAAGAGATAGGATTGATTCTTTAAACTCTAAAACATCTTTATACATTTTATTTTTTAACATAAGTTTCGCTTTTTCATATATGGCACGATTACCTATACTATCTGCATTATAAGTTTGTATTAAAGAGTCATATGTGGTAAGTTTTGTAGTTATATTTTCATCATTTAAATCAAAAAATAAAGCATCTTTAGCAACTTGAACTTCCTCCTCATATATCCCATCAGAAAACTTTTTAAGATACTCATTTAAAGCTAAAAATGCCTCTTTTTTATGAGTAGTTTTTGATAACCACAAGGCTTTATTTTTTAATAGAGATTCATATTCATCATAATCCATATCTATTTTATTTAGCAATGCTCCTGCTATATATGATGCACTCAGATACTCTTGTGCATCTGCAAATTTTTGCATTAACTCAAGTGAACTTTTGTAATTTTTAGCAAAAAATTCTGGCTTTGCTTTTAAAATCTTCATAACATATTCACTAGCTTCTTTTTTCTTTTGATTACTTATATCATAAAGAGCTAACTTATATGCTGCATTAACAGCGATCTCTATATCTTGAGTTTCATTTAATGCTTTTTTATAATAATTTAAAGCTTTACTAATAGCACCTGAATCTTCTAACATATCACCTTTATAGATATATCCCCATTTAGCATAAGGAGAGTCTGAATGTTCATCAAAAAGTCTATCGAAAAAATAATCTGCTTGTGAGTTAAAACCATTTAAGTAATAAGCCCTTGCTGATAATGCTAAAATCTCTGCTATATTATCATCAGCAGAATGCTCTCTCAAAAAAAGCTTTGAAAGTTCTATAACATTATCATAATTTTTTAGTTTATCATTTACTAAAATTTTATAGTATAAAAGTTCAGCACTAAACAACGAATCTGGATACTCATCCATAACATCTTCTATAAGAGTTAAAGATTTTTCATACTTTTTTTCTTGAAAATAGTTTTTGATTTTTAGATAACTACTAACATCTCCAACCTCTTTTATATAAACAGGATTACCTTTTAAATCTAAGCTACCAACATAAGGTAATTTATCTTTATCTAAATAAAATGGGAAATTTATAGAGACTTCAGATATATCATCATTATCTATATACGGTATAGTTTTATCATAACCAATCAACATCCAATGTTTTGCAAGTTTTACATCTGCATCATAAACACTATCTTCTAAATATAGTTTAAAAACAACTGGATATAGCTTCATCTCTTTATATGGGGTTATAATAAGAAAAAAAGTTTTATTTTTAACTTGTGTATCTATCTTAAAAAAATCATTTTGTAATGGTTCTAGCTTTTGTGTTGGAGCTTTTGAAAATGCACAAACAACTTTTATAACCATTTCAAAATCATTTTTAATCTCTTGACAAAGAAAGTCGTCTTCATCTTGTATATGTAAGGTTGAGTAGTTTTTAAAATCTTCTTTTGCTCCTTGAAGAGAGATATCAAGGGCAAAAAGAGTTAAAGAGATAAAAGAAAGGAGTATTAACTTAAACAAATCATATCCCTTTATCTCTTACTTAAATTATATAGTTTTTTAATATCCACTATTATATACAAGAGCAGTTATAAACTCTAGCATAGGGTTTAGTGCAACAAAAGCAAAGATAGTTCCTACAGCTGCAAAACCAATGATTGCTCTAAGAGGTAAAGTTGCATTTGAAACAAATACATGACCATCTTTATTGATAACTGGCTCTTTCATAAACATATAAACTATAAGTTTCAAATAGTAATAACCTGCTATTGCAGAATTAAGTGCCATAACAAGTGCTAAGATAGTATATCCACCAGTAACAGCTGAACTTATCATATAAAGTTTACCCCAAAACAGTGCAAAAGGTGGAAGTCCAGCTAAAGAAAGCATAAATAGACCCATAATAGTTGCTCCAACTGGTGCAGTCTGAATCATACCAGCAAATTTGTTGTAACTATGATCACTCCCCTGATGTTCTGGAAGATGTTTTTGACGAGATATCCAAAGCATACTAAATGCACCAAGATTAGTAAAACTAAATAAAATCCAATACAAAAATAGTGCAGAGTTTGATTGAGTAGTACCTATAAGGATAGCTGCCATTACAAAACCAGCATGACTTATAGAACTATATGCTAACATTCTTTTTACATCTGTTTGAACTAATGCCCAAATATTTGCCATAGTCATAGTCACAACAACTACTGCATATAGAACAATCTCTAACCATACAACACCACTATGAATTAAAAATTCAAATATTCTCATAGCAACAATAAATACTGCTATTTTTGGAACAATCGACATAAAACCAGCCATAGATGCAGAAGAACCTTCATAAACATCTGGTGCCCAAGTATGAAATGGTACAAGTGAAAGTTTAAATCCTAAAGCACCAAGCAAGAAAACAACACCAACAAGAACAAAGCCCATATCAGCATAATTATTTCCAGCTAGTACTGTAGCGATCTGATTTATCTCTACACTTCCTGTTAATGCATAAAATACCATAGAACCAAAACTAAAGAAACCTGCTGCTAATGCACCCATAGTAAAGTACTTAACTGCTGCTTCAAAAGATTTATCACGGTTATGCATAGCTATAAGTGTATATAATGCTAAAGATGCAGTCTCAAGGCCAACAAAGATAAGGATAAGGTTATCTGTTGCAACCATAAACTGAAAACCACCAAGCATAAACAAGAAAAGTGCGAAAAATTCTGGATATGAAAATTCGTGAAATCTTTTATGTGTTAATGCTAATGGAATAAACAATAATGATGCTCCAACAATAATAAGTTGAGCTATAATTGCTAAACCATCTATAAGCATAACATCAAAAACACCATTCATAGTTCCATCGGCATTGAAAAGATTAGCACTTTGTGCAACTGCACCTAAATCCATAAGTAAGAAAAGGATACTTAGCATTACAAATAATGTTTTATCTAAGCCCCCTTTAAATATATCGATAACTAAGATTAATAACGCACCTAAAATAGGAATCAACATAGGTGCAAGAGTCATTAAATTTAATGACTCAAAAGAAACATTTACCGGCGCTAACATTAGTGTACCTCCTGTGTAGAAGTTCTAGAAATTTTAACATCTTTTATAAGTGTTGGTATTCTAGATTTAGCTTCATCTGTTATAGCTTTATCATGCATTAGTTGAACAACAGTTTCCACTGAATTGTTAATCGGTGCTAACAATGGTTTTGGATATATACCTAACCAAACTGTTAACATTACTAGTGGAATTAAAGCTATAAGTTCTCTTTTATTCACATCAGGAAGATTTTTATTTTTCTCATTTGTAACTTCACCAAAAAACATTTTTTTATAAGCTGCTAACATATAGATAGCACCAACTATAATAGCTGTTCCAGCTAAAAGAGTTAAGATATGTGACTGTTGATAAAAACCTAAAAGAGATAAAAATTCTCCTACAAAGTTAATAGTAAGTGGAAGACCAACAGAAGCCATCATCATAATACCAAAGATAGTTGCATATCTAGGCATAACATGTGCAAGTCCACCAAACTCTGACATCAACTTAGTATGTCTTCTATCATAGATTACACCTACAAGCAAGAACAGAGCACCTGAAACAACACCGTGTGCTATCATTAAGAAGATTGAACCTGTAATACCTTCTACATTTAAAGCAAATGTACCAAGAATAATAACACCCATATGTGAAACTGATGAGTAAGCAACAACTTGCTTAACATCCTCTTGTGCATAAGCAACCATCGCAGTATAAACAATCATAATAATTGCAAGAACTGCTATAGGATACATATAAAATACTGATGCATCTGGGAATAATGGTAATGAAAAACGGATAAATGCATAAGTACCCATTTTAAGTAAAATCGCTGCAAGAATCACAGAACCAATAGTTGGTGCTTGACCGTGAGCATACGGTAACCATGTATGAAATGGAAACATTGGAACTTTGATAGCAAAACCCATAAAAAATGCCAAAAATAACCATAATTGAAATGATTCAGGAAGTATAAGTCTATACCAATCTAAAATTGCAAAACTCCATACACCAGTTGCTTGGTAGTAGAAGTAAGCCATAAAAAGCATACCAACAAGCATGATTAATGAACCTGTAAATGTATATAAGAAAAACTTAACAGATGCATATATACGAAGTGGTCCACCCCATGCACCTATAATATAAAGCATAGGTACAAGAGAAAGCTCCCAAAATACATAAAAAACTATTGCATCTAATGCAACAAATACACCAGCCATAGTCATTTGTAAGAACAGAAGTGTAATAATCATATTTTTAACATTTTTAGTATCTGTTAAAGATGCGATACCTATCATAGTAAAAAATGCTGATAAGATAACTATAAATAAAGAGATACCATCGATACCTAAAATATAGTTAATACCAAATGCTGGTAATAATGGAACATTTTCCATAAACTGCATACCAGCCACATTTGAATCAAAAGAAAACCAAAGTAGCATAGAAAGAGCAAACTCTATAAATGCCACAGACACCCCATAAGCACGGATACTATCTTTAGATACTGCAAACCCAAAAATAGCAGCTAATGCTGGGAAGAAAATTAAAATCGATAATATATTGTCTAACATCTACTAAACTCCTAATCTCATTGCTAGTCCGAAAACTACAGCTAACGATAACAATGCAACTAAACCAGCAACCATCCATTTAAGCATCGTTGATAGATTACCACTTTGCATAGTTCTCGTTTTTTCACCTGTACTATAAAATACATTGGCGATACCATCAACAGACGCATCTACAACTTTCTGGTCAATCTCTTTCCAAAAGATAGTAGAGAGTTCTCTATATGATTTTACTATGTACTCTTCATAAAAATATGGGATATACCATTGATTGATCAATAGTTTATACATAAAGCTATTTTCCATTCTACTTGTTCCGTCTGGAACTTTGATTTTAAAGTGTGCATATTTTTTATAAGCATAAGCTATACATAAGATTACAAATACTTGAGTTCCAATAGTCATAATCCAATATACTAAATGTGAGTGAATATGATACTCATGAGCACTAAGAACCTCTTCAACCATACTGAAAAAAGTTGTTCTAAACGAACCTGCAATAATCGCAAGAATAAGTAATGGACTCATTGCCACTAGCATAAACTTATATGCTTCATGTGGATGAAAACCAAATAGTTTATATCTCTCTTCACCATGGAAGATAAGTGCAATAATTCTAAATGAATAAAATGCAGTTAAACCAGCAGTTAAAAGAAGTACAGTATAGATGATAAAATGGTGTTCAGCAAAAGCAGCTTCTAAGATAACATCTTTTGAAAAGAATCCAGCTAGAGGGAAAAGTCCAGCAAGAGCGACTGATGCTAAAGTCATCATTATCATAGAACCTTTCATAACTTTACCAAGTCCACCCATCTTAAATGGATCTAGTTCACTATCCATCGCATGCATAACATTACCTGCACCTAAGAATAGAAGTGCTTTAAAGAAAGCGTGTGCCATAAGGTGGAACAATGCAACCCAGTAAGCACCTAACCCAGCAGCAGCAAACATATAACCTAGTTGAGAAAGTGTAGAGTATGCGATAACTCTTTTAATATCACGATTTACAAGTGCCATAGATGCAGCAAACATCGCAACAAAAGCACCAAGAGAAGCTATAAACAACCCAACATTAGGTATAAGTGAATATAATTCATTTGATCTAACTACTAAGTAAACACCAGCTGTTACCATCGTTGCAGCATGGATAAGTGCAGAAACTGGAGTTGGACCTTCCATCGCATCTGCAAGCCAAGTATGTAGTGGAAACTGAGCCGATTTACCCATAGCACCAATGAAAAGAAAAATACCAATCCAAGTAAGTGTAGCAGTATCTAGTGTAGCAAAAGCTTCAAAAGCACCATCATACTGAAGTGTACCTGTATTCCAATATACTAAGAAGATACCGATAAGCATACCAAGGTCAGCGATACGGTTCATAATGAAAGCTTCATTAGCTGCCCAAGTAGCACTCTCTTTATGATACCAAAAACCGATAAGTCCCCAAGAACAAAGACCAACACCTTCCCAACCTATAAAAAGTCCAGCATAGTTATCACTCATAACAAGTATAAGCATTGAGAAAACGAAAGCTGATAACCATCCAAAGAAACGGTTAAAAGATCTATCATGATCCATATAACCAATAGCATAAACATGAACAACAGTTGAAACTATAGTTACTACCATCATCATGGTAACACTTACTTGATCAACTACAAAACCAAAAGGTATGTAAAGACTACCTGTTTGCATCCAAGTCATCAACTCCACATGAACAATCTCACCTGTTGTTAAAACATGAACTAAAAGGATAGTACTACTTAAAAGTGACACACCAAGTAATGTACTTGGAACTAAACCTGCTAATTTAGTCTTTGGTGTTGCAGCAAAAAGTGCTGCGAACAAAGAACCAACTAGTGGTGAAAATAGTGCAGTATATAAAAATAATTCCATACTTCTACCCTCTCATCGTTGACATTAAGTCTAAATCAATATTGTTATGTCGTTTATGCCAAACAATCAATAAACCTAGACCTACAGCAACCTCACTAGCAGCAATCGCAATCACAAAAAATGCAAACATTTGACCAGTTAAGTCACCATAATAGTGTGAAATCGCAGCAAAAGAGATATTTACAGAGTTTAGTAATATCTCTGTTGCGAAAAACAACATTAAAAGATTTTTTCTCTTCATTACACCAACTAAACCAATAGCAAAAAGGATAGTAGAGAGTATAAGGTAATGATTTAATCCTATTTCCATCATGAAAGCACCTTTTTATTTTTATCTTTTTTAATGTCTCTAACTTCAGCACTACTCATAAGTGTAAGAGATAGATCCATTTTTTTACCAGCTAAAACAATACCAGCAACCATAGCAACAAGTAACATAACTGCTGCTAATTCAAATGGAACCAGATACTTTGTAAAAAGAACGATACCAACCTCTTGAGTATTACCAGCACCCTCAATCATAGGATAAAGTGCAGTGATATTATCTCCAATTATTGGAGCTGAGAAAATAATAACTATAAGGATAGCTGCTAAAGTTGATAAACCTGTAATAATTAGTTTATTACCTTTTTTCTCTTTTAAATCTCTTGTAGTATCAAAAAACATCATACCAAAAGCGTAAAGAGCCATAACAGCACCAGAATATACTACGATTTGTACCGCACCTAAAAAGTCAGCACCCAAAATAAAGAAAAATGCTGATATAAAAATCATCCCTGATGCCAATGCCGTTAGGGCATATAACGCTTGTGATGTTGTTACAGTTATATAAAACATCGCTATCGTTAAAAAAGCAAACAGATAAAAAGCAATAGCTTCAAACATACCTAAACTCCTTAATATGATAGAGGTGTTTTCTTAACACGCTCATCTTCATGTGGTGTAATAGCACCAAAACCTTCAAACTCTACTTGAGCATTTGCTCTCATAGTATCAAGTGGTGTTAACATATCTTCAAATGTAGTAAAATGTTCCCTTTGATCACTTGCATTTTCATAACGACCACCATGAACTATAGCAAGTTCTGGGCAAACCTCTGCACAATATCCACAAAAGATACAACGACCAAGATTGATACTATACTCTGAGACCTCTTTACGAGAGTTTTCATCTATCTTAGTATCTATTCTAATACAGTTAGAGATACAAATCTTCTCACAAAGACCACAACCGATACATCTCTCAGTATCACTCTCCCAAAGTCTTTTCATCTCATGCACTGCACGATATCTTGGACCTATAGGCATCTTCTCTTCAGGGTAACTTATAGTATGCAGATCAAATCTAATCATCTCACGCATAACAACCCAAAGACCAACAAAAAGCTCACCTCTGAAAGTTCTTTTTATAACTCTTTTAAACTTATCCCATGGCTCAGTTGGATAGTCCTCTATATCTACTAAAAAGTATTCATTAGAAACATTTCTATCGTTAAATTGTTCATTTTTCATTACAACCCCCTTACATCAACACTATTGCAGTGATTAAGATATTTAATACTGCTATTGGCATTAATACTTTCCAACATAACCACATCAACTGATCTGGTCTTACATCTGGCCAAGCAGCTCTTGTCCATAAGAAGAAGAAAAAGAAAAATGACATTTTAGCCAATAAACCTAAAGCACCTAAGAAACTACCATCACCATAACCGCCTAAAAATATGATAGGGATTACAAATGAGATAAAGAACATATTTGCGTACTCTCCGATGAAGAAAAGCCCCCATCTCATACCAGAATACTCTGTACCAAAACCATCAACAATCTCATGATCATTTGCTATAAGGTGAAATGGTGTACGACCAGTTTCTGCAAATGCAGCTATCCAAAATAATATAAATGCTACAGGTTGAGCAAATACCATCCAACCATTATTTAGCTGATATTCATTAAAATCTATTAATGATAATGAGCCAACTACCATAATTGGTGCTAAAATTGACAAACCAGTAACAACCTCATAAGAGATAAATACAGCAGCACCCCTTGCAGCTGAAAGGAGTGAAAATTTATTTGCCGAAGCCATACCACCAAGTAATGGACCATATAAACCAACACCCATAATACCAAGTATATATAAAATACCTATGTTAATATCTGCAACTATTGGATGAACTTCATAACCAAAGATACTAAAAGATGGTAAAAATGGTATCGCAGCAGCTGCTATAAATGCTGTTGCAGCCGTGATAACTGGTGCTATTTTAAAGATAGGCGCTACTACATTAGTAGGAATAATATCCTCTTTTGTAAATAATTTAATCGCATCAGCACCAAACTGTAACACACCATAAGGACCAACATTCATAGGTCCTAAACGGCGTTGCATAAATGCTAATATCTTTCTCTCAAAGTATGTACCTATACCAGCAAGAGCTGAAAATACAAGTAAAACGACAACGATCTTTATAACCGTTTCTATTAAATATGCTGTTTCCATATATTACACCTTTTGTATCGAAGCTGTTGTAAAACGGTAACCGTTAAACAGAGCCTCTGAATTTAATTTAGAATCAAATGTTGGCAGAACCGCAATACTTCCTGCGATTTTGTTATCACTAACAACAGTTGTAACAACTTCACCACTCTCACTCTTAACTTTTACGCTATCGCCCTCATTGAATTCGGAAGATGCTAAGAACTCTTCACTCATATAAAGACCTGCAACCTCATCAAGGTTTGTAGTTTTGTTTGTAAACTCAGTAAATTGTCTTACTGGATTTGCAAGGTATATCATAGTACCAGACATTTTGTCTTCACTAAAGTTTTCTACAGTTTGATGTGTACTTCTTTTAGCTTTTATATTTTCAAGAAGATAACCTCTTACTTCTACACCATCATTATCCCAATGGTTTGGAAGAGAATCAAAGTCAACAGTTTTAAAGCCAACAGAAGTTGGTAATTCTTTTGTATAATCTATAACATTATCAGCACTCATACCAAGTGCATTTGCTATATCATTTAACTCATAACCACCATAACTAAGTGCAGCATTTGTAGGGTTTACCCTTTTGTTTATAGATGTTAGAGTTCCCTCTTGTTGGTTTATAGCTGGCATATCTAAATCACCATCACCAAGTGCTGATAGTGTAAAGTCTGCTTTAGTGTTATAACCAACAGTGTAAGAACCTCTCTCATCATCAAGCTCACAAATAAGTGAAACACCCAAAGAGTTAGTTAGAGGTGGGATGATTACAAGACTAATATCACTACATCTCTCAACAAGTCCTACAAGTCTTGCAAGGTTTTTAGAGTTTGGATGGTTATAAAAGTCTGGTCCAACTATCATAGCAAAAGTATCTTTTTTCTTAAGATTTTTCTCTAAAGCTTCCATAAAGTTATCATCAGCACCAACAATCTCTAAGAGTTTATTATCATCAACTTCAACCTCTTTAGAGATTTTTTTAGGAACCATCTTAGTTTTTTCTACTTCAACCTCTTCCTCTTTACCAGTCTCAGGGTTAACTTTCATCTCTTTAACTTTCTCTACAACTTTTTCTTTAATAGTTTCAGTCACAGTTACAGTTTTTTTAGAGTGAAAAGATGCTAAATACTCAACAGTCTTTTTAGGAAGTTTCTCTTTATCTGCAAATAAATCTAGGATAAGGTACATAACTGCTTCTTCTTGAAGTGGAGCATGAGTCACAGTCATGATAGACTTACCAAGTCCCTCAATAACAGGGTCTTTTACAGGGTGAAAGTATAGTCCTGCACCCTTATTTACTGTCATAGAGTTATTTAGTGCATATCTTGCATTTGGATTATCACTTTTTAGTGCTGCTCCAACAGAGATAACAAAGTTTGAGTTATGAGTAGATTTTAGATCACTTCCCCAAAGTTTAGTACCGCTAATCTCACTATAATCATTTAAAAATGTCTGAAACGATTTTGCTTCATTGTTTACAAGTTTATATCCAAATTTTTCTTTTAGTGATTGTAGTATATAAGCCTCTTCATTTGTTATAGTTGAAGTAAAAGAGATAGTATCAGCTTTTTTAAATGCTTCTACTGCTTTTGCAAATGCAACTTCATCTTTTTTAACATCACGATTCTCATAATCAAATCCATATCTACCAGCACCACAAAGTGAAACAAAGTTCCACTCATTCATAACACGGTAAATCTTATCTTCAGGGTTATCAATACTTGTATGTTTTACATCATAAGAGATTTGACATCCAGCAGAACAATGCCCACAAGTAGCAGGAACTTGGTTTAGTTCCCAAGCATTTGATTTGTACATAAAATGAGTATCTACTAAAGCACCAACAGGACAAACTGCTGCACATTCTCCACAACTTGTACAATCAAGAACATCAGTTCCGTTTGTAAGACCTATAACAGACTTGTTAAGTTTATTCCACATTGCATAAGCATCTTTAGGCATAGATGTTTTAAACTCTGCATCTAATGCATCTGCACCACGAGGGATAGTTTTAAGTGAGTTATCACCTATCATATCTTTACAAACTGTTGAACATCTCTCACAAACTATACAAAGACCCGGATCATAATGGATATGTCCCCAATCGTGAGAACTTCTATCTACATCTTTAACTGTATAGTGTTGAGAATCAACACCCATCTCTAAAGTATAGTTTTGAAGTTCACACTCCCCTGATTGGTCACAAACACCACATTGAAGTGGATGATTTACATCATAAACTTCCATGATAGCACGACGCTCTTTTTCGATATTTTCAGTTGTTGTTGTAATCTGCATCCCATCTTTAGATTTTGCATTACAAGCATATACCTGCTTACCATCTGCTTCAACAAGACATATACGACAAGCTAGTGTCGGAGAACATCTTGTTAAGTAACATATGGCAGGTATAAAAATATCGTTTGCACGAGCAGCATTTAGGATAAACTCGCCCTCTTGTGTCTCAATCTCTTTACCGTCAATATTTATAGTAATTTTACTCATTCTACTACTCTCACTATTTTGGATTTTTCAAATCTATATCTACTCGCATCTATACCTATATCGAATGTAGGGTTAAGTGCTATAGTACCTTTTAATTCGTCATCAAGCTTAAACTCTCGAACTATATTCTTAGAACCTATTTTAAATTCTACTTTATCTCCATCAGAGATTTTTGCAGCAGATGCAAATTGTGCAGAACCTCTAAGAAATTTATCTTTTTGAAGTTGCAAAGCTTGATTGGTATATGCATTAAATTGTAAAACTGGATTTACACTATATATAATTGTACCATTAAACTCTGGTAAATCATCTATCTCTTCTAACTTTGAGTCGATTTTACACTCAATTTCATCAAGAATGTAACCTCTGTTATCATCACCGAGCTTACCTAAAAAGTTTTCTAATTCATCAAACTCTATGTTCCTAAACCCAGCTTCTTTTGGAAGTAATTTTGTATAATCAACTGTATTTTGACAATTAAGCCCACAACTTATACCTAATGCTACAGCTATATCGTTAAGATTATACCCATCAAAACTAACTGCAACATTTGTTGGCAAGACTCTGTTATCCATGCTTACAAATGTTCCTTCTTGTTGATTTAGGGCAGGAACCTGTAAATTTGCATACTCTAAAGATGAGATCACAAAATTACCACTAGCGTTATATCCAACTACTTCATTTATATCTTCATCTTTATCAAGATCACATATAAGAGATACACCTAAAGTATTTACTTCATTTGGAACAACTACAAGTGAGAAGTCACTGTATTTTTCTATCATTGCTGAAAGTTTTGCAATATTATTTGCTCTACTATGTGCTATAAGGTCATTACCTATAATAAGAGCACGATTTTTAGCTCTTGAAAAAGATTTCATCATCAAATCTATCTCTTCATCACCAATATTACTCTCTGCATCTAAATAACCCAAATCTAAATCATCAAAGAAAGATCTCTCATCATCACTTAAATCTGCATCTTTTAATATAGCATTAGCAATAAGCGCTAAAACGCCCTCTTCCGTTCCAACTTCATACTTCATAAACTGTGTTATAGTATTTTGCATCAAAACATCTTCTATGGAGTGAGCATAGACTATTTTAGCACCATTGCGTTTAGATGCAGTGGTTAGTGCATATCTAGTAGCAGGGTTATCTGTAGCGATTCTACTACCTATAACTATCACTGCATCTGATTTAGTTACTGCATCTAAAGAACCACTATGATGCAACTTACCACTAACTAAACTATATGACT
Organism: Campylobacterota bacterium; assembly: GCA_013153755.1. The sequence continues at coordinate 20,142 of JAADDU010000168.1, forward strand.
TCATAAATTCTTGAAATTTTCTTGCGTCTTCATTGAAAAGTTTAATGCCGAACTTCTCTTTAATAAGTTTTAATATATATGCTTCTTCATTTGTTATCATTGATGAAAAACGGATAGCTTTAGCATTTTGCAGTGCATCTAATGCTTTTTTAAATGCTACTTCATCTTTAGAGCCTTTTACATCAAAATCAAATCCAAATCTACCAGCACCACAAAGGTTTGTATATTCAAAATTGTTTTTAACTCTATAGATAGATTTATCACCATTTATACCACTATGTCTAGTTTCATACTCTAGAGGGCAACCAGCTGAACAGTGAACACAAGTAGCAGGTACACGGGAAAGTTCCCATGCATTTGCACTATATTTAAAATCACTGCTTACCAATGCTCCAACAGGACAAACTGCTATACACTCACCACAAAATGTACAATCAAGAGTCTCTGCATCTTTAGGTATGATAGTTGAGCTATAACCACCAAATTTTACTTCAATAGCATCATCACCTATCACTTCATTACAAACATGAACACATTTTTCACAAAGGATACAAAGAGATGGGTCATAGTTTATAAGTCCCCAATCTTGTGTTTTTCTATCTTGGTCACGAGCTGAAAAATTTTGTCTTGCAACATTAAACTCTAAAGTTTTATTTTGTAAATCACACTCTCCACTTTTATCACAAACACCACACTCTAGAGGGTGGTTTACATCATAAAGTTTCATGATGTTTGTTCGCTCATTTTCAAGTGCATCTGTATTTGTAGTTATCTCTATACCCTCAGTTGCAACTGTATTACAACTAAGTATAAAACCATCAACATCTTTTACCTCAACAACACACATACGACAAGATGCACAAGGGGAAGTTTTAGATATATAACACATGGTAGGGATATATATATCATTTCTTCTTGCTACTTCTAAAATAGTTTCGCCCTTTTTAGCTTCAACAGAGATGCCGTTAATTTTAAATTTTATCATTTTCCAGCCCTCCTCATGTTGCTACCATAGCGATGTAGTAACATCTCATACATCTATCAGCTTCACTTAGAGCTTCCTCTTGTGTAAAACCAAAATTCACTTCTTTGTTATTATCTTTACGAAGATCAACACCTAGCTTTTCACTTTCAGATCGTACCAATCCTGGCAACCAACCACTAACTTTTTCTTTTTTATCATATACACGAAGCTTACGAAGGTGGTCTTCCATAATCTCATCATCAGTTAAAGTTATCTCACCCGTTTGAATATATCTTGACATTACAGAAGATGCTCTTTTAGCCTGACCAACTGCATTTACAATTGTCATAGGACCATATTCACAATCTCCTGATGCAAAGATACCTTCTCGAGAGGTCATGTAATCTTTACCATTTGTTTTAATAGTACCCCATGAGGTCATATCTAGTTCCCACTCTTCTGGAAGTAAATCTAAATCTGCTGATTGAGAAACTGCAGGGATAAGAAAGTCAGTTTCAATAGTATAAGATTCTCCCTCAATTTTTACTAACTGAGCACGACCACCATTTGGATCTGGTACAAGTTCAAATTTGTCTATGAGGAGTGATTTTAAGACATCTTTTTCATCAACCATCGTATTTACTGCTGAGTGAAATAAAAACTCTACACCCTCTTCAACAGCTTCATGATACTCTTCATAGGTTGTATTACGGATGATAGTTTTCTCATCACGACGATAGATCATATAAACTTTTTTAGCATTTGCACGAATGGCACAACGAACAACATCCATAGATGTAAATCCACCACCAACACAAACAACTGTTTTACCAGTTAAATCAACTCTCTCACCTATGCCATATTTATCCCAAAGGTTAACTTGATCAAGCATCTCTATAGCTGACCAATAGCCCTCTATTTCAGGCCTTTCATTATCACAACGAACTTTCTTACTTATCCTAGTACCTGTTGCTATCATAGTAGCATCATACTCTTTTTCAAATCTACGCATATCATCTGCATTTATACGTGAATTTGTAATAAAGTTCACACCCATATCTCTAACACATTCGATATCTTGATTATATTTATCTATAGGCATTCTATACTCTGGAACACCAACTGCAACCTCTCCACCAAGAACAGGAAGTTCTTCATATACATCTACATGAACTCCCTCAGCAGCAAGATAATACGCAGTCGTAAGACCTGCTGGACCAGCACCTATAACAGCTACTTTTTTACCGTTATTTGGCTTTGATTCAACTGGATGAAAAAATCCAAAACCATGATCAGTCTCCCAATCAGCTCCAAGTCTTTTAAGTTCCATGATAGATATAGGTTCATCAAGATTTGTTCTACGACAAGCATCCTCACAAG
>JAADDU010000078.1 GCA_013153755.1 Campylobacterota bacterium
GTTACTTCTATACCTATCTTCTGTAAATCTCTCTTTATATACTCAGCATTCCAATCCATTGTCCCAAAATCTATCTCTTGTATATCTTCATCATTTTTAACATCTTTTAACATCATTTCTGTGCTGATAGCAATTTTACTTAGCTTATCTTCTGTATCTGGTATCTCTGTAAAAGCCTTTTCTATTTGACTAGTAACTTGCTTTGCCAATTCACTTTCACTACTTTCAAGAGCTTTATCTAACATGTCATCAATATCATTAGCATCATTTTTTAATCCATCTACAAGTAGTGCATAAACATCATTTACATTAGACCTTAATTCGCTATCATTTGATGATCTTTTTATTGCTATGGCTTCAACTGCTTTGTGGATTTGTATTGCTTTTTTTATTAGTTTTGAATCACCTCTGTTAAGCTCATCTACAGGATCTTTTAAAAGCTGTTCTTGATCTAAACTAGTAACAACAGCTATTTTACTTTTTGCTTCATCTAAACTCATACCATCTTTAATCGCTTGTGTAATCAATGTAGAAATTGGTGTAATATTTACAGAAGTTCCAACCCTTGGAGATTGAAGTAATCCAGTAAAAGCTTCTCCACTATCTTTATCCATACCACCATAAACTATAAGAGGAGCATCTTTATAGTTTTTATTCTCTTGTACATCTGTTGATATTTCTAAAGTATAACCACCATTGTCATTACTTACTGCAATAGGCTCTAAACCTCCACATATACCATTGCTATCAAGATCCAAACAGACTGTTGAATTTTGAAGATACCCATCAACAGCTTTTCCACTTATCACTATAGGCTGAAGCTGTGTTTTTAAATCTTCATCATTAACTTCATCTCTTGATGTACCACTTCCACACCCTAGTAATGAGATACTTAATATTGTTGAAAGTATCGTTATATTTATCTTTTTTTTTCATAATCATAATGCTCCCAGAATTTTATATACATATATCGACATATCTATGAAAATCTCAACTCTTTTAGATAGAATACGAAGATATTTTATTTAGGATCTAGATTGTTAAAGATATTTAGTATGATTTTGCTTATGGCAACCCTTTCAAATGCAGGATGGATGTTTGTAAATGATGATGGTTCACTATCACCTTATAACCAAGAAGAAGAACTTTATACAATACCCCAAGAGATAGAAATCCCTAAAAAGAAAATCACTATAAAAAAACATAAGAAGCAGCATAAAAGAAAAAAACCCAAGATACATATAACTTCAAAACCTATAAACCAATATGCTCAAAAAACTATGTACCTAACATTTGATGATGGACCACTAAATGGAACTGAAAATGTTATATCAGTTTTAAGAGAGACAGCAACACCAGCTACAATGTTTATGATAGGAAAACATATAGATGCAAATGACTATAGAGAAGATTTATTTCTAACAGCTATAGATGAACCAAACATTTTTGTAGCAAATCATACATATAACCATGCAAATGGACACTATCGTAAATTTTATTCAAATGCTGCAAATGTTGTAAATGATCTTAGTAAGATGGAAGAAAAACTTTTAACTTACGATGCATATCATAGTTTCAAATGCTGTCGTCTTGCAGGACGAAATGTTTTTAGACTAGATAGTATAAAAAGAAATGATCCTGCAATTAGAAGAAAAAAAGAGTACGATTCTTATAATGCTTTAGCAGATAATGGGTACAAGATCATCGGCTGGGATTGTGAATACTCTTATAATCCTAAAAATGGAAACCCATATAAATCACCACAGGCGATGGTTAGATATATCGAAAAGATTTATCAAAGACAAAGGACTAAAAAAGCAAATAAATTAATCCTTTTGATGCATGATTTTGAATTTAAAGATAGATTTAACGGAAAAGAAAAATTAAGAACCCTTATCTCGTTGTTACAAGATAAAGGTTGGAGTTTTGAAACACTAGAGACATATTAATCTCTCTTTAACATAGAATCTAAGAGAGCTAATATATCTCTTATATTTTCATTTTTATAAATCATCACTTCATTTTCTTTTATATTTTTTTCATGAAAATCTTCTATAACACTCTTATTTGGACATTCATTTGCACCTCCAAATGATTTACAAGCATAACTTGCCCAACTTCTTCCAACGCCCATAGCTTTTTTAAACTCTTTTATCGAAAAATCCTTCTTGCCACCAAGAGATGAAACCATACCAGAACAAAATGCATCACCAGCTCCTGTAGAATCTACAAAATCACTTAAATTTGTAATGGCTCTAGCTACAAATAAAAACTCTTCATGCCCCTTTAATATACCAAGTGCTCCAAATTGATCTAAAGTTATCACTGCAGATATATTTAACTCTCGTATCTTATTAATTAGTTCATATAAAGATAGTTTTTTTCCATCTTTTATAAAACTAGAAAGCTCATGTATATTTAACTGTAAAATATCTATCTTTTTAAGATACTCTATCCAAAAATCAAAACCATAATCAAGTTGTGTAGAGCCTAGATTTGCATATATAAGAGTATTTTTATCACTAAAAAAATCTATCACATAAGTAGTTGTTAGATCATTTTTATCTCTATTTATTTCAACTCTATCATTGTGAATATGACCTATAACTAAACTTTGTATATCACCAATATCTTTTAAGCGCTCTTGTATAAAACTTCTAAAGATATTTTTAGTATTTAAATCTTGTGCAAGAATTGTTCTTTGATTTCCCTCAACTATGATTGTTGATCTAGGAGTGGTCAGGTTTGGCACAAAAAACTTATCTTTTTGAATTTTTTGTTTGCTCTTATAGCCAACTATCTTTTCATAGATATTTTCACCTATACTATCATCACCTACAAACAAAAGTGGTATTATATCTTCCCCATATGCTAAAAGTCTGGAAGTATAATTCATACCACTACCACCATAAAGTTCTTCAACATCTACAAAGTTTTTACTACCTTTGCGTATGTCTTCTTTACTTTTTAGTATGTATTCTATATTTGCTCCACCGATGATTAGTATCTTATTCATGAGAGTATTTTAGCAAAAAGTTTTCCAATTTGTAAAAAATACTATTTTTTTAGCAAATTCTCTTGACTTCTCAGTAATAATAGTGTAAAATCTCCTCTCTTAAATCGATGAGCATTTGTTTAAGAACTTATCGGAGTGTAGCGCAGCCTGGTTAGCGCACCTGGTTTGGGACCAGGGGGTCGAAGGTTCGAATCCTTTCACTCCGACCATTTAAAAGATTTCTTATATGCGCTCGTAGCTCAGCTGGATAGAGCATCGCCCTTCTAAGGCGAGGGTCTTAGGTTCGAATCCTAACGGGCGTACCACTTAATCTTTTAAATTTTTATGGTGAGATTAGCTCAGCTGGTTAGAGCACTGGTTTGTGGTGCCGGGGGTCGCGGGTTCGAATCCCGTATCTCACCCCATTTGTTGGCTCTTATGCGCTCGTGGCTCAACTGGATAGAGCAACAGATTTCGGCTCTGTAGGTTATAGGTTCGACTCCTATCGAGCGTGCCATAACTATTTTTGACTGATTGTAAAGATTAGTTGTTTTTTTCAGAAAAAAAGAGTATAATCTTTTTTCTTATTTATATGCGGACGTGGTGAAATTGGTATACACGCCAGACTTAGGATCTGGTGCTTTACGGCGTGGAGGTTCAAGTCCTCTCGTCCGCACCATCTACAAATCCCTTATTTTAGTACTTCAATCACTTTAAGGTTTACTCATATGTATAATTTACTTCTAAAAAATCCTCTTATACTTAGACTCTCTATTGTTCAGTTTTTAGCATATTTTGGTGCTTGGTTTTCAAATGTTGCTATATATACTATGATTTTAAAGTTTGAAGTTTCACCCATTATAAATGCCATAGTTGTAAGCATGTATGCACTTCCTGCACTTTTAGCCCCATTTAATGGAGCTATAGTAGATAAATACTTATCTAAAAAATTTATGATAACTCTTTTAATTGCAGAATTTTTCATGACACTTTCATATCTTCTTATACAAAATAATTCTCAAGTTTGGTTGCTTATAATTTTTATCTATATCAGAACATCTGCTACACTTATGTTTTTTAATGCCCAAATGTCTTTGCTCCCAAAGATACTAAAAGAAGATGAGTTAAAAAAAGCAAATTCTCTTCACTCTATCATCTGGTCTGTTACATTTGCTTTTGGTATGGCAATAGGTGGAGTAATCATTGATAAATTTGGAATTTATACTACTATAAAAATAGACTCTTTGCTCTTTATCCTAGCAATCATAATATTTTCCACTATTAGATTTAAACTTCCAACAAATGATATTATGAGTATTAAAACACTTATAAAAGATGGATTTTTATATCTTAGATCAGATAAGAAGACATTACACTTAATCTTTATACACGCAAGTGTAGCTTTAACTACATTCGATACGCTTATAAACTTACTAACAAATTCCAACTACAAGTATGTCATAGCTATACCTTTAGCCATAGGATGGTTAAATGCTACACGAGCAATAGGGCTTGTAGTTGGACCCTTTATTATAGGTGATAGAGTAAATGAAAAAAATCTTTATATATTTTTCATTTTACAAGGTCTTACTATCATCATCTGGGCACTAGTACAAAAAAGTTTTTATATGAGTATGTTGATGATGTTTTTTATAGGGTTCTTTACTACTACATTGTGGTCTTATACATATACACTTATTCAAAATCGTATATCAACAAAATATCTTGGTAGAGTTTTAGCATACAATGAGATGATATATATGGGAAGTGGAATCATAGTTACTTTATTTACAGGATTTGCCTACAAATATGGTTTATCACTATTTTCTATCAGTATGATACTTGGCTTAGGATTTTTTGTAGTTGGAATTTATTATAAAAGTAGTTTCAAAAAAGGTTAGATCGCAACTGATCTAACCTTTATAAAATCAAGTTTTAAAATTATCTAATGTAGCCATAAGTTCTTTTGAAGATGTACTTATATCATTCATCGTTTTTTCAACTTCTTTGATACTCTTATCATTTGAACTACTTAATCTAACTATGCTTTGCAAATGTTGTTCTACTGTATGCATACTCTCTGCTGAATTAGATATAGTATTGTTTGTTTTTTCGATATTTTCATATACCTCATCCATGCTATGACTAATCACATCCATATCTTGTTCTATCTCACTTGTACTTTCTGTTAAAACTTCGATATTTTTTATATTATCATTCATCGCTTGTGAAGAATCAAGAATAGCTTGAACTATCACACTTACACTTGCATTGATCTCTGTAAGAGATTTTTGAGTTTTTTCAGCAAGTTGTCTAACTTCATCAGCAACAACTGCAAAGCCTCTACCATGTTCACCTGCTCTTGCTGCTTCAATAGCTGCATTTAGAGCTAGTAAGTTCGTCTGATCCGCAATATCACCTATGATAGATAGAACCCCTTTTATCTGCTCTGCATCTGAACTTAGATGATTTAGTTTATCAGCTATTTCATGTTCTATTGAGGCATTTGCTTGAATTTGACCAACTGTATTTAAGATTACTGCTCTTGCTTTATCAATCTTCTCTTTTGCTTGAAGTGTTTGATCTTTTGTTGTATTTGACTCTTCTGTTGTATCTAAAAGTGCACCCTCAAGT
>JAADDU010000077.1 GCA_013153755.1 Campylobacterota bacterium
ACTTCAGGTTTTATATAATCCTTTGCTTTTACAGAAACTACAGTTTCTTCTATCTTTTTTGGTATAACAATGGGTTCTTTTTTTATTATATTTATAATTTTTTTAGGTTTTGATTTTAGTTTTTTTATTACTTTTTTAGGCTTATATTTTTTTATTTTCTTTATTTTTTTAGGCTTATATTTTTTTATTTTTTTTGGTTTTAACTTTACAAGCTTCTTTTTAATTGTCTTTTTTACTAAAGGCTTAGGTTTTATAACTTTTTTAGGTTTACTTTTGAGCTTAGTGATTTTCTTTTCTTTTTTTACCATACATAGCTTAACACATATTTTTTTTTCTGGTTTTTGTTTCTTTATCTGAGTAACACCCTCATAGATAAAAAATACTATAGCCAATATAACTATATGAAGTAATAAGGAGAGAAAAAATGAGCTACTATGTCTAATCATAAGGGGGATAATAACAAACTATATGTTATAGAAGTATTAAAAGAGGATGGGTACAAAAAAGTACCCAAAAATTTTATAAACTATTTAGATAGCCTCAGAATCTGTCTCTCCCGTACGGATACGGATGATTTGTTCTATATCACTAACAAATATTTTACCATCACCTATCTTACCGGTTCTTGCAGCTTCAACGATAGTAGCAGTAACTTGCTCTACATCTTTTTCATCTACAATCATCTCCATCTTGATTTTTGGTAAAAAATCTACAACATACTCAGCACCACGGTAAAGTTCACTATGACCTTTTTGACGACCATAACCTTTAACTTCGCTAACTGTCATACCCTCTATACCAATCTCTGCAAGTGCATCTTTAACATCTTCTAGTTTAAACGGTTTTATAATTGCTTCTACTCTTTTCATCTATATCTCTCCAAGTTTTATTTTAGCATTTTAGCTATTTTTATATTTTATTACAACAAAGTTATTATAGGTTTAGACCTTTTTCACCATGAACTGCCTCATCAAGACCACGAGCTTCAGTCTCTTCATCAACTCTACCACCACCAGTTATAGCAGACGCTATGAAAAATACTATAGCAGTAACAACAGCACTATAAACAACAGTCAAACCAATAGCACTAAACTGAGCTACAAGTTGTGAACCCATGTTGTAGTTTTCTGGCATAGCATAATCAGCTATAAATAAAGCAGTAGCGATTGAACCCCAGATACCAACTAAACCGTGTACCCAAAATGCATCTAAGCTATCATCAACTTTAAATTTAGTTTTGATTTTACTTACACCTATGAAACCTAAAGCACCACCAACAAGACCGATGATGATAGCACCACCAACACCAGCACTACCAGCAGCAGGAGTTATAGCAACAAGACCAGCAACAGCACCAGAAGCACCACCAACTAAAGTAGCTTTTTTATACACAAACCACTCTACAAGTATCCAACCAAGTACACCAAGAGATGCAGCAACATTTGTTACTAAAAATGCAGATGCAGCAGTTCCATCAGCAGCTAGTTCACTACCAGCATTAAAACCAAACCATCCAAACCATAATAATGCAGCACCTAATGCTACTAATATAGGAGAAAAAGGTTTCATTGCACTTTTACCATAATCTTTTCTACGACCAAGCATCATAGCTACAACAAAACCAGCAACACCAGCATTGATATGAACAACAGTACCACCGGCAAAATCCATCTCACCAAAGTTTAGAGTCTCACCTCCACCCCAAGCCCAGTGAGTTACAGGAGCATAAACAGCTATTATCCATAAAGCTCCAAAGATTAGAAATGTTGAAAACTTAACTCTCTCTATCATAGAACCACTTGCAATAGCAACAGCAATAGCAGCAAAAGTTCCTTGAAATGCTACAAAAAGTAACTCAGGAATTGTTCCACTTAAAGTATCACTTGTTATACCTGAGAGTAAAACTTTTCCAGTTCCAACTAAATCACCATCACCAAATGCGATAGAATATCCAACTAAAACCCATACTAAAGTACCAACTGCATAAGCACCTAAACTCATACCTATAGTATTTAGTACATTTTTACTTCTTGTAAGGCCACCATAAAATAGTGCAAGACCAGCTGGTGTCATTAACATTACAAAAGCAGTAGCAACTAACATCCAAGCAGTATCACCACTACTTAATTTATCTTCAGCAAATGCAAATGTTGGCAATGCTAAAAGAGCAAGAAAAAATCTCTTCATATATCAATCCTTAAGAATTTATTTGCTCAAATTATACAATCTTTTTCTTTTTATAAGTACTATAAATGATTAAAATTTAATCAGTAAAAAATTAACAAAAAAAAGATATTTATTAAAAAAACCTTTGTGTTACTAATAAATTAAGGGTTTTTTAGGTATTATAAGTGAATTTAATTTTATAAGTTAGGTATTTTATATGAGCAATTTGCTAAACAATGATGATATACAAACGATTAACATAGAAGAAACTCTTCAAAATAGCTACCTTGATTACTCTATGAGTGTAATTGTAGGTCGTGCGCTACCTGATGTTCGTGATGGTTTAAAACCCGTACACAGAAGAATTTTATACGCAATGGATAAACTAAACCTATCTCATGGTGCAAAGTTCAAAAAATCAGCTCGTATAGTTGGTGATGTGATTGGACAGTACCATCCACATGGAGATACAGCAGTTTATGACGCATTAGTTCGTATGGCACAAGATTTTTCAATGCGTATGCAACTAGTAGATGGTCAAGGGAACTTCGGTTCTGTAGATGGTGACTCTGCTGCTGCTATGCGTTATACTGAAGCTCGCATGACAAAGTATGCTGGAGAACTTCTAAAAGATTTAGAAAAAAATACAGTAAATATGATAGATAACTACGATGGCACTACAAAAGAGCCTGACGTTATGCCAACTCGTGTTCCAAACTTACTTATAAATGGTTCAAGTGGTATCGCAGTTGGTATGGCAACAAATATTCCTCCACATAATCCAAAAGAGATATTAACTGGATTAAAAGCATTACTTGCAAATCCAAATATCTCATTAGTAGAGTTGATGGAGTATATAAAAGCACCAGATTTTCCTACAGGTGGTATTATATTTGGTAAAAAAGGGATTATAGATGCTTATGAGACTGGGCGTGGTCGTATAAAAGTTCGTGCAAAAACACATATAGAACAAAAAGCAAAAAAAGAAGTTATAGTTATAGATGAACTTCCATATCAAGTAAATAAAGCTCGCCTTATAGAAAATATAGCACATCTTGTAAAAGATAAGATGATAGATGGTGTAAGTGAGGTTCGTGATGAGTCTGACCGTGATGGTATGCGTGTTGTCATAGAGCTTAAAAAAGATGCTATGAGTGAGATAGTTCTAAACAACCTCTTTAAACAAACAAGTATGCAAACTACCTTTGGTATCATCATGCTTTCTATATTAAACCAAGAACCTCGTATATTTGGTATTATAGAGATACTTAAGCATTTTATTAACCATAGAAAAACTATTATTATCCGTAGAACTATTTTTGACCTTGAAAAAGCAAAAGCAAGAGCACATATCTTAGAAGGTCTTAAAAAAGCTATAGACATTATAGATGATGTTATAAGAGTTATCCGTGCATCTAAAAATGAAGAAGAAGCAAAAGACAACCTTGTAAGTGAGTTTGATTTTAGCGAGATTCAAGCTGCAAGTATCGTAGCTATGAGACTTGGTCGTCTTACAGGTCTTGAGATAGAAAAGATAGAAAATGAGTTAGCAGAACTTATGAAGCAGATAGCATACTTAGAATCTATCTTAAGAAGTGAAGAGGTACTACACTCTATTATAGATGAGGAATTTGATGAAGTACTTGCAACTTATGGTTCAAATGAAAGAAGAACAGATGTAGAAGATGATTATGATGATATAGATATAGAAGATTTGATTCCAAATGAACCTATGGTTGTAACTATTACTCATAAAGGCTATATCAAACGTGTTCCTTTGGCATCTTATGAAAAACAAAAAAGAGGTGGTAAAGGTAAAACTGCTGTTACTACCTATGAAGATGATTTTATAGAAAATTTCTTTACTTGTAACACACACGATACACTTCTATTTGTAACAGATAGAGGACAACTTCATTGGTTAAAAGTTTACCGTATCCCTGAGGGAAGCCGTATAGCAAAAGGTAAGGCAGTTGTAAATCTTATAAATTTAGTTGCAAATGAAAAAATCCAATCAGTTATACCTACAACTGATTTTAGTGAAGATAAAGGTCTTGTTTTCTTTACTAAAAATGGTGTTGTAAAAAGAACTAACTTAAGTGAATTTAGTAATATTAGAAGTAATGGTGTAAGAGCTATAGTGCTTGATGAAGATGATGCACTCATAACAGCAAAGATAGCAAATCAAGAAATTCGTTATCTGTTTATAGTTACAAAATTTGCTCAATGTATCAAGTTTGAGATAGAAAAAACAAGAGAGCAAGGTAGAAGTACTAGAGGTGTTAGAGGTATCAAGTTTAAACATGATGGTGATGAAGTGGTAGATGCAAATATCATCTCAAGTGATGAACAAGAGATACTTGTAGTAGCTGAAAAAGGTATAGGTAAGAGAACTAATGCTGGTGAATACAGACTGACTAACCGTGCTGGAAGTGGTGTTATTGCTATGAAAATGACTGCTAAAACTGGTAAAAATATAGTTGGCTGTCTAATGGTAGATGAAGGTATGGATATGATGGCTCTTACTAAAGCTGGTAAGATGATAAGAGTAGATATGCAAACCATTTCAAAATCTAGCCGTAATACTTCAGGTGTTTACATAGTAAAAGGTGATGAAGTAGCTTCTATTTCTCGTTGTCCTAAAGAGGAGAAAGATGAAGAAGAAGAGGAAATTTCAACTGAACAACAAGATGGACAAGCAACACTAGATTTGGAATAGTTTTTGCTATAGTTACATAATTTAAATAAATCTAGTAGGTAGTTTTTTACCTACTTAAATAAGGGATATAATATGAAATACTCTCTACTTTTAGTAGCATTTCTTTTTACTTCTTCGTTAATGGCAAAAACAATCGCCGAATATGAAGCAAATTCTTGTATAAATAAAGCTGATTCACAAGAAAAAGTTTTAAGTGAAAATAAAAAGATACGCATAAGTGTTGTAGGACAAGGTGTAGCACCTATAAATACAACTTCTCCTGCTCAGGCTTATGCTTTAGCAAAAAGAGCAGCAACTGCTGATGCTTATAGACTAATAGCTGAAAAAGTAAAAGGTGTTCGTATAGATGGACAAGATATCATTAAAAATATGATGGTTAAAAAATCATCTGTTAAAACTTCAGTTCAAGCTATGATTAGAAATGCTAGTATTGTTGAAACTGTTTTTAAAGATGGCTTATGCGAAGTAGAGATGGAAATAACTCTCTCACACTCACAGTTTTCAAACTAATTTTTCTTTTTTTATCGGTATTTTTGTATGCCGATGAATATCTTATCTCATATCGTTATGTTGTAAGAGATGCTATGCTTTATAATGAAAATTTAAGTATCTCTAAAGCTATGAAAAAATGTAATTTACAACCAACTAAATATTCTCTTGTTCTTGAAAATAATAATAAAAATAATTTAAAAACAATTATTATAAAAAATAAAGAAAAAT
>JAADDU010000088.1 GCA_013153755.1 Campylobacterota bacterium
TTAAAAACTCCTGTTGGTAAAACAACATCATTTTCTTTATTGACACCTACCCCTAATTTACCTTGATATGTGTACTCTATCTCTTTTTTTCTCATAGGTGTATCTGCACGATTAAAATCAGCTCTAATATGTTTTTTCCAGTCAGTTGTAACTAAAAGTTTTTCTATCTCTTGTGGAGTTTTACCTGAGGCATAAAGTCCACCTACAAAACTACCCATACTTGTTCCTACTATCATATCTATGGGGATTTTTTTCTCTTCTAAAACTTTTAAAACACCAACATGAGCGCCACCTCTAGCACCACCTCCACTAAGGACAAGTGCTATTTTTGGTCTATCTTGAGCCATAAGTGAAGCAAAAAGAAAAATAACCAATACAAAATATCTCATAAACATACCCTTTTAAACTAACTTAAATGCAACTACCAAAACAGCCACCCATATAAGTCCTGTTAAAACAAGGCTCAAAAAGACAAGTGTTGCACCTGCATCTTTAGCTCTTTTTGCAAGTATATGGTAATCAAGAGTTACCAAGTCCACAACTCTTTCTATAGAGCTATTTGTCACTTCTGCCATGAGTGGGATAAATAAAGACAAAGAGAGTATAGCTTTATATCCAAAACTTATAGGTAGTACCCATGCTACGATGCTCATCACAAAAAACATAAGCAACTGCATCTTAAAAGAGCTTTCATTTTTGGTTATATCTACCAAACCTTCAAGAGCATAAGTTGTATTTTTAAAAAGTGAATATTTTGGTTTATTTAGTTTCATTTGGTTCCTTATCTGGCTATATTTTTTATAAGTAAATTATAGCAGGCTATAGTAGTAGAGTCAAAATTTTTGCTATAATACTCACAAAAAAAAGAGAATTTAGATGCAGATAAAAACTCAACCTATGGGTATGTACCAAACAAACTGTTACATACTAAGTATACAAGGGCAAGATTTCATCATAGACCCAGGTGTAGATGCTATGAAATGGATACAAGAAAATGTAACTAATCCTGTAGCCATTTTAAATACACATGGGCATTTTGATCATGTTTGGTCAAATGCAGAGGTACAAAAAGAGCTAAATATCCCTCTGTATACTCCAAAAGGAGATATACCTATGCTAAAAGAGAGTGACTGGATGAAAGACTTACCACCATCAACTCCAGATATCGAAGTAGACGGCACTCAAGAGTTTGACTTTGATGGTATAAAGGTTAAGTTTACACACTTTCCAGGTCACTCTCCTGGTTGTTCGACTATAGAGATAGGTGATGTAATGTTTAGTGGAGATTTTATTTTTGAGCGTTCTATAGGTAGGACTGATTTACCATACTCAAACCCAGATGATATGAGAGAGAGTCTTAAACGATTTAAGCAAATCGATTATGATAAAACCATATATCCTGGTCATGGAAATAAAACTACCATAAAACAAGAACAAAGTTATGCTGATTACTGGATAAAATCCTTATAAAAAACTTTTATTGATCTTCATCTTCTTCATCAAGAAGGTGTAGTTTTAACACATGTCTTTCAGTGATTACAGTTTTAAATTCACCCTCAAAAACTTTTATATCAAAAACAAAAGCTTCAACATGAACATTTCGTTTTCTACCCTCTTTATGTCTTACCTTTGCTATAAAATCTACTTCGTCACCAAGTTTTACAGGAGATAAAAACTGAGATTCACTCCCTACTAAGACTACATTTTTTTCATTTACTGCTAACATAGCTGCATAATCAGCTCCACTAAATATAAAACCACCATGGATTAAGTCTTGCTCATCTGCAACCATATCAGGTAGAGTTATTAATTTTGTTTCAACATAGCCAACTTCTAATTTTATAACTTCACCTGATAGGTTTTGGTTTATATTATTATGTGTTTTTATGGTTATTAAATCTTTTTGATTCTCTGAATACTCATCTAAATCAAGCTCCTCATCTACTACTTTATTTTCTTCACTCATTTTTTATCCTTTATAAGTTTCACATACACTCGCTTAGGAGCTGGATAGCCTTCTATAGTCTTTGTTTTATCATCTTTATCTAAAAAATCTTCTAAAGATTGCCCTTCTATCCAGTCAGTTTTTCTTTGTTCACTTGCATCAGTAGTTGAGATTTCTAACACCTCAAAACTACTAAATCCAGCTCTTAAACACCAGTTTTTTAACGCTGGTATGGTAGGTACGAAGTAAATATTTGGTATCTTTGAGTAACTAGACTTTGGACACAATGCCATCTCACTATCTCCATCTATGTAAAAAGTATCTAAAATCACTTCCCCTTGCTTATCTAAACCTTTAAAAAGTTGTTTTAACATAGCAACAGGGTCACTTCTATGATACAAAACACCTAAACAAAAGATAGTATCAAATTTTTCTTCATAAAACTCAACATGTTCAACACCCAAAAGCTCATAAACTATGCTACTTTTTACAAAATGGTTTATAAAATCAAACTGAGTTTTATATAGTGGAGATGGGTCAAATCCTACTAAAAGCTTAGGGTTATCTTCTTGCATTCTAAAAAGGTAGTAGCCATTATTGCACCCTATATCTGCTACTCTTTTGTCTTTTAGGTTAAAATGTTTTCTTAAAAGATTATACTTTATATTGCTTTTCCACTCTGCATCTATGTATGTATCAAAAACTCTAAATGGTCCTTTTCTCCAAGGCATCATAACTCTTGCGATAGACTCGATATCGTCATCAGTTACTCCATCTATCTCTATAATATCGCCTAATTTATAAGCAGAATCTATATCTTTTAAAGAGCTTAGTGCATCCCGAAGTGGTTTAATGTTCTTCCAACCCATCCACTTTTGTCTATCTTTTCTCACATCTTCTAAGTTCATTTTACACTTTTCACTTTTTTTATATAATTGTATCTAAATTTAATCATTAAATAACTTTGGTTAAAATTATCATAACTATTTTAAATACTAGGAGCATTTATGGATTTACAAACTTTAGCACTTCATGCAGGATACGAAAAAGATACACAAGGAACTATGGCAGTCCCTATCTACATGAGTACAGCTTATGAATTTCGTGATGTTGAACATGCTGCAAACTTATTTGCTCTTAAAGAGTTGGGAAATATCTATACTCGTTTAAACAACCCAACAACAGATGTATTTGAAAAACGATTTGCCGAGTTAGAGGGTGGAGAAGCTGCTATAGCTACATCTAGTGGTATGAGTGCGATTTTTTTCGCCATAGTAAACTCTGCTCAAGCTGGAGATAACATAGTTTGTGCATCTCAACTTTATGGTGGAAGTTTAACACTAAATACCCATACTCTTAAACGATTTGGGATAGAAGCTAGATTTTTTGATGTACATAATCCAAGTGAAATAGAAAATCTCATAGACGATAAAACAAAAGTTATCTTTTTTGAATCTCTAACAAACCCTAGCATCGATGTAGCAGATATACAAGCCATAACCACTATAGCAAATAAACATGGAATCTTAACAGTGGTAGATAACACAGTCGCAACCCCTATCTTATGTCGTCCTTTTGAGTTTGGTGCTGATATAACTGTTCATAGTGCATCTAAATATACAACAGGACAAGGTCTTGCTATAGGTGGGATTTTAGTTGAGCGAAAAGGACTTTTAGAGAAACTAAAAGCAAACCCTCGTTATGCCCATTTTAATGAGCCTGACCCTTCTTACCATGGTTTAGTCTATGTTGATACTTCTCTACCACCCTTTACTCTTCGTGCTAGACTCTCACTCCTTCGTGATTTAGGTGCTGTTTCATCTCCTTTTAATTCATGGCTATTTATACAAGGCTTAGAGCATCTATCTCTTAGGATGAGAGAACACTCTAAAAATGCACTAGAGTTAGCTAAGTTTTTAGAAACTCATCCAAAAGTTAAAAAAGTAAACTATCCTGGACTTAAAAGTAACTCAAACTATGAAAATGCTCAAAAATATTTTACAGATGGAGCTTGTTCTGGACTACTTAGTTTTGAACTAGAATCTCTTAAGGAAGCTACAAAAGTAGTAAATGCAACTAAACTTTACTCACTTGTAGTAAATATAGGAGATTCAAAATCCATCATAACACACCCTGCTTCAACAACACACCAACAGCTAAACGAAGATGAATTAAAAGCGTGTGGTGTTCCATCTGGACTTATCAGAATCTCTTGTGGATTAGAATCCTCAAAAGACCTCATAGCAGATATGGCTCAAGCACTAGAAGCATAATCCAACTTCTTTAAAAATCAAGAGGGCTGATAACTTTAGACATGTTCATCTCACTAACTACATGGGTATATATCATCGTTGTCTCAACTGATTTATGCCCTAAAAGCTCTTGAATACTTCTCAAATCTATACCAGCTTGAAGTAGATGAGTAGCATAAGAGTGCCTAAATATATGGGAAGTAACTCTTTTGTTTAGATTTGACTTTTTAGAAGCTACTTTTATGTTTCTACTCAATGTTTGTGGGTGAATATGGTGTCGCCTTTTCTCTTTAGTTCGTGGGTCAACAGATATATTTTTCATAGGAAATAAAAATTGCCAAGAGGTTTCTAGGTTTGCTTTTTTATACTTTTTTTCTAAAGCATAGGGCATATACACACTTCCATATCCATTACTTAAATCTTGTTTATGAAGATTTGTAACTATCTCAACTTGAGAAAGTAGTTGTTGTTTTAATTTTTGAGGAAGAGGTATAGTTCTATCTTTTAAAGATTTTGAGTCCCAAACATAGATTTTATCAAAGCCAAAATCTATGTCTTTTACCCTTAAGTTTAAAACCTCATTCATCCTAAGACCACAACCATACATAAGATGCACTACTAAACTGTAATCCATAGGTATGTTTTGTAAAATAGTTTTAACCTCCTCTTTTGTTAACACAACAGGTATATGTTTTCTCTCCTGAGCCCTTAGTGCTTGTATGTTCCACTCTTGTATATCTAAGCCTAAAACCTCTTTGTAAAGAAATAAGATAGCACTAAAAGCTTGATTTTGAGTAGTAGGACTTACACGCTTTTTAGTTGCTAAAAAAGTTAAAAACTCCTCAATCTCCCTCTTAGCCATCTCAATAGGATGTTTTTTGTTATGAAAAAAGATATACTGCTTAATCCAATGAACATAAGTCCTCTCAGTAGAGTAACTATAATGCTTAAGTCTAATCTTATCACGAACCAAATCTAAAAGTTTTTTCTTAACACCCATACAAATAACCCTCCACAATAAACAACATTTTAAGTGTTACATACCCATACAAGAAAATAACACTCATTTTATAAAATATCTACCAAAACCAGATACTATAAACATAAAAAAACTAAAATATCTTACACAGTTTTTCTCTTTTTTATAAAAAATATTGCAAATTGACATATTTTTTTGAAAAATAATTTTTTATCATTTAATTCTGCTAATAGTTAAATATGTTATTTAAGATTCTTTTCTATATAATGGGGTTGAATAAATAGTTATGTAACATTCCTAAGCAAGATGCTTAAAAAGTAAAAGGTTTTTGCAAAACAAAAACAGTTAGAACAAAAGACTAAGCTAAAAACATA
>JAADDU010000070.1 GCA_013153755.1 Campylobacterota bacterium
ATAGTTTAAAAAAAGTTATTTTGGCAAAAGAAGCTATATATAAAAATGACTCATGGTTTATAAAAGAAGCTGATGTTATCTCAAAACCAAATGATATAAGCTTTAGTTCTGATGGTATAAAAGTAGAAGCAAAAAAAGGACTAAATATCTTGCATGGTTTTCGCCCTAAAATGCTTGACCAAGTTTATGATGGCAAAGTTAATTTTACTATTAAAGATGCGATAGATGCATTTATTTTGTTAAAAGATCAAAATGTAAATACAAGTAGTATAAAAGGTGCTTTATATAAAATATTTGTATACCCATTGTTTGTACCATGTTTAGTTGTTATTATCTTTTTCTTTGTTCCGATTAGTCCACGATTTTTAAATGTTTCGCTTTTTAGTTTTGGTGCGATTTTGGCAACACTCTTAGTATGGGGTGTACTGTTTATGCTCATAGAACTATCTAATAACAAGACAATCTCAAGTGAAGTCGGAGTTGTTTTACCTGTTGTAATTTTATTTTTGGTTGCACTTAAAGACTGGCAGAAACATAAGAGAATTACTTAGATTTTTTATACCATAACAAAATTATAAGCACTTTTTAGATAAAATAGCTTAAAAATATTTTGGAAATTTTATGATGAATTTTAAAGAGTTAGCGTCTAAATACAAAACACCATTGTATGTTTATGATTTTGATTATATGAGTAATCAGTACAAAGAGTTAAAAGAGGCTTTTAAAGCTAAGAAGTCTATATTGGCTTATGCTGTAAAGGCAAATTCAAATCTTAGTGTTGTTAAGCATTTTGCATCATTAGGTAGTGGAGCAGATTGTGTTTCTATTGGGGAAGTGCGTCGTGCATTATTAGCTGGAATAGCTCCATATAAAATTATCTTCTCAGGTGTTGGTAAAAATGATGATGAGATAAGAGAAGCTATACAAAAAGAGATACTATATATAAATGTCGAGAGTGAAGCAGAACTTAAAAGAGTTGCTCTTATAGCTAAAGAGTTAGGTCAAGTATCTCGTATAAGTGTTAGAGTAAATCCAAATATAGATCCCAAAACGCACCCTTATATTTCAACAGGACTTCATGATAATAAATTTGGTGTTGATATAGATAGTGCTAAGAGGATGTATATCATAGCTAAAAACTCAGAATTTTTAGATCCTATTGGTATCCATTTTCATATAGGAAGTCAACTAACAGAACTAGAGCCTATATATGAAGCAGCTGTAGTTGTTGCTGATATGGTTCGTTCACTTGAAGCGATAGATATAGAGTTAAAGTTTTTTGATGTTGGTGGTGGGTTAGGTATCACTTATAATGATGAGGTTACTATAAAACCTTATGATTATGCACAAGCTATACTTACTGCTTTAAAAGGGCTTGATTTAACTGTTATTTGTGAACCTGGTAGATTTTTAACAGCAAATGCAGGGTATTTCTTGACAAAAGTTATGTATGAGAAACAAAATGGCTCTAAAAGATTTGTAGTGGTTGATGGTGCCATGAATGACCTTATCCGTCCTAGTCTTTATAGTGCGTATCATAAGATAGAAGCTATTACAGATAATGATGGGGAAGTTAGTGAAGCTGATATAGTTGGTCCGGTTTGTGAAAGTGGTGACTTTTTTGCAAAAAATTATGAACTTCCTTTGTTAAGCCATGATGATTTATTAGTTATACATAGTGCAGGAGCTTATGGTTTTGGTATGGGCAGTAACTATAACACTAGAGGTAGAAGTGCTGAAGTAGCTTTAAAAGATACTAAAGATAGACTTATTCGTAAAAGAGAGAGTTTTGAAGATATTATCGCTTTAGAACAAGAATTTTTAGATTAGTATAAAGGTTATGATTTGTATTTCATAGATGTTCAAGGTACATTGATTAGTGATGTTGATAAGTCTGCTATCCGTGGTAGTATAGAGTTTATAGATATGTTAAATGAAAACTCTATACCCTATATGATAGTAACAAACAACACTAAAAAAGCATCTTTTGATTTTTATAACTATTTACAAATTGTAGGTTTTAATTTTAGTTTTTCTAATTATCTTGATCCACTGATGCTTTTAGAGAGTCATGTAGATAAAGATGGTATAGCTGGTTATGGTTCTGTAGAATTTTTACATAATTTGCAGAAGATGGGTTATTCTTTAGATTATAAAACACCAAAAACAGTTCTTATAGCTATAAAAGAAGATTATAGTTCAGATGAATATGCTCAGATGATAGAATTTTTACTTTCAGGTGCTTCTTTGATGGGTATGCATGAAACATCTATATACGCTAAAAACTCTAAAAGATACCCTGGTGTTGGTGCAATTTTAAAAATGTTAGAGTTTGCTACTTCTACACCATATACCGTAATTGGTAAGCCAAGTAAAGCTTTTTATGATGAAGCACTTTTGAGACTGAAAAAACAAAACTTAGATGCAGTGTATAGTGATGTTGTAATGATTAGTGATGATATAAAAGGTGATTTGTGTGGTGCTAAAGAGATGGGAATGAAAACTATATTTGTGACTAGTGGAAAGTATAAAAATGCAGATGAGATAGTTCCATTTTTAGATGATAAATTAAAACCTGATGCAGTGCATAGTGATATGCAAGAGATATTGGAGGCGATATGAAAAGTCTAGATGAATGTAGAGATGCAATAGACAAGATAGATAATGAGATATTAAAACTTCTAAATGATAGGATGAAAATCGTTCATAGAGTTGGAGAGATAAAAAATAGTAGTGGTGGTGCTATCTATAGACCAGAGCGTGAGAAAGCTATTATAGAAAGATTGGATGCACAAAGTAAAAAAGCTAATGGTGCATTAAATAAAAGTGCTATTGAAGCTATTTTCTTAGAGATATTTGCAGTTTCAAGAAACTTAGAATTACCTGAACGTATAGCATATCTTGGACCAGAAGGGACATTTACACATCAAGCTGCTGAGAGTCGTTTTGGTGCTATGAGTGACTACCTATCACTCGGCTCTATTCAGTCAGTTTTTAAAACATTAGAATCAAAAAGAGCAAAATTTGGTGTTGTTCCTATTGAAAACTCAAAAGATGGAATAGTTGGTGAAACTCTTGATTTATTATCTAAAAGTAGTGTTAAAATTGTAGCTGAACTTTATATGCCTATCCATATGTCATTTGTTACTCAATCAACATCCTTAGATGAGATAACAAAGATTTATTCTAAAGATAAAGGTTTTGGTCAATGTAGAGAGTTTTTATCTGAACATGGACTTGTAAATGTTGAACAAATCCCAGTAGAATCAACTGCAAAAGCTGCCGTTTTGGCTTCACAAGACCCAACTTCTGCTGCCATTTGTAGCCATATAGCAGCTAAACTTTATAATGTTCCAACAATGTTTGAAAATATAGAAGATGAACATGACAGCTCTACTAGATTTGTTATATTGAGTGACTTTAAAAATTCTAAAAGTGATGATGATAAAACTTCCATTCTTGTAAGATTAAAAGATGCAGTAAAAGCTGGTTCACTAGTACATTTTTTACAAGATTTTGATAAAGAAAATATAAATTTATCTAAGATAGAGTCTCGCCCTTCAAAAGATAAAGGTGGTTTTGGATATTGGTTTTATATAGATTTTTATGGTCATATAGATGATGAAAACATACAAAAAGTTTTAGCAAGACATACTGGAGAAGTAACTTGGCTTGGTAGCTATGTAAGGGGTGAAAATGAACTTTAATAAAGAGTTACAAAAGATAAAAACTTATGAATCAGGAAAACCTATAGAATTGGTTGTAAGAGAGTTTGGAATAGAGGCAAAAGATATAGTAAAATTAGCTTCAAATGAAAATCCATATGGATGTTCACCAAAAGTTCAAGATGCAGTATCTAGCATAGTTTCTAAGATGGCTTTATATCCTGATGATTCTATGATAAATCTTAAAAATGCCCTTAGTAAAAGATTTGAAATCGACACTAAAAACCTTGTCATAGGCTCTGGAAGTGACCAAGTTATAGAGTTTTTAATCCATGCAAAAGCTAATGCTTCTTCAAAGATTTTGATAAATTCTGTAACTTTTGCAATGTATGAAATATATGCTGCTCATGTTGGTGCTACTATTATCAGAACAAGTTCACAAGAGCATAATCTTGATGAGTTTTATGAACTTTATAAAAAAGAAAAACCATCTATCATCTTCTTATGTACACCAAACAACCCAACAGGTGATGCGATAGATGCAGAAGATTTGTTCACATTTATAAAAAAGATAGATGATGATACTTTAGTAGTTGTAGATGGTGCATATATGGAGTACGCTTTAGCAAAAGATAGAAAAAAAGAGGTAAAACCAAAGGAGCTTATAGAGAATTTTTCAAATGTAATTTATCTTGGAACATTTTCAAAAGCCTATGGTCTTGGTGGTATGCGTGTTGGCTATGGTATAGCAGATACTAAAATTATAAATGAGCTTTATAAGTTGAGACCACCTTTTAACATAACAACACTCTCACTTGAAGCTGCAACTGTAGCATTAGATGATGAGAAGTTTGTAAAAGAGAGTATAAGCAAAAGTTTTGATGAAATGGCTCTTTATAAAGAATTTGCAAAAGATATGGGCATAAAAATTATAGAGAGTTATACAAACTTTGTAACATTTTGTTTTGATGATTCTGCTAACTCAACAAAAATTGCAAATATGCTTTTACAAAAAGGGATGATTGTTAGAGACTTGAGTAGTTATAACCTTAATGCTATAAGAGTTACGGTTGGAACTTCTGAACAAAATAGTAAGTTTTTTAAACTACTAGCTGAACTTTTATAAGTAAAATGAGAGATTGATGGATTTTAAAGTACTGTTTTCACAACTGGTTACACTTTATGCTAAATTAAGTAAAGAGCAAAGAATTATTATAGCAACAGCTGTTGCTGGGATTATAGCTTTTTTGATTTTTTTAGTGTTATATAGTTCTTCGCAGAATAAAGATGCTAAGGGTGAAGTACTATTTAGCTCTTTAAGCTCTCAAGATGCAGCAAAAATTGTTGAACAATTAGAAAAAGATGGCATAACATATACATTAGAAGATAATAATATCATAAGAGTTCCAAAAGACAAGGTATATAAAGAGAGAATAGTCGTAGCATCGATGGGTATTCCAAAAGATAGTGGGGTAGGTTTTGAACTTTTTGATAATCAAGAGTTTGGTGCTACTAGTTTTGATCAAAATGTTAAATATCTTCGTGCTTTAGAAGGGGAACTCTCAAGAACAATTAATGCATTAGCTCCTATAGAATCTGCAAGTGTAAGTTTAGCTATACCAAAGAGTACACTTTTTATAGCTAAACAGGTAGAGCCTAGTGCATCTGTTATGGTGACTTTAGTCGAAGATGCAAAGCTCTCTTCAAGACAGATAAGAGGTATAAAAAATCTTGTTTCTTATGCTGTACCTAAGCTTAAGTCTTCTAGTGTTATGTTGGTAAATAGTGATGGAGAAACATTAGGAGATGAAGATGAGATGGCTCAAATGGGTGAGTTGTCTGTTGTTCAACAAAGATATAAAACAAAAGAAGAGAAAAAAAGACAAAAGAAGATTATAGAAGTGGTATCTCCTTTTGTTGGTGGAGAGAAAAAAGTTGTTGCACAAGTTACTATAGATTTTGATTTTTCCATTAAAAATTCTACTTCTGAGATTTATGACCCTGAAAATGTTGTTAGAAGTGAACAAGTTAGTGAAGAAAAAAAAGAGGGAAGTAAACCAGCTGAGATAGGTGGAGTCCCTGGAACAGTTAGCAATATTGGACCGGTTCAAGGTTTAAAATCAAATAAAACAAGCGAAAAATATACAAAAAATACAGGTACAACAAACTATGAAGTTGGAAAGACAGTCTCAACTGTAAAATCACAATTTGCTCGTATAAAAAGGATAAGTGCAGCTGTTATCGTTGATGGTAAATATACAACAAAATTAGATGCAGATGGTAATCCTACGGGTGAGATGGAGTATCAAGTACTTCAAGAAAGTGAGTTAGATGCATTAACATCATTGGTTAATCGTTCTATAGGTATAGATGAGAGTAGAGGTGATAAGATAAGTGTAAAGAATTTACAATTTAAAAGAGATAACTCATCAAAAAGAGATGAACAAGTTAATGAACTTCTTATGTTTAGTCAGTCTTACCTTGCACCTTTTTCCGGGTTGTTTAAGTATATTTTTGTAGTTATCTTGTTGCTTATATTATATAAAAAAGTTATCTCTCCATTCTCTATGAAAATGCTTGAAATTTCTAAAGAAGATGAAGAGCTAGAGCGTCCTGTCTTAGATATAGAAGATGATGAAGAGGAAGATTTAGTAGAAAAAGTTCAGCAGATGCGTAAAAAAGTTGAAAGTCAACTCGGAGTGGGAGAAGGCTTTAATGAAGATGAACTTAAGTACGATGTTTTACTAGATAAGGTTAGAACTATGGCTGAAGATACACCTGACGAGATAGCATCATTACTCCAGTCACTTTTAACAGAAGAAGATGCATCTAAAGAGAGAAATAAATAATGAATTTAAATCCAACACAACAAGCTACTTTTGATGAGATGAGCATGGCAGAAAAGATTGCTATTTTACTTATGCAATTAGGAGAAGAAGTAACGGCTACTATATTTTCTAATATGAGTATAGATGCCATAACAGAAGTTTCAAAATTTATAGCTACAAATAGAAGTATAGAAAAACCAGTGGCAACTGCAATACTTGAAGAGTTTCATGCTATCATTCAATCAGGTCAGTTCCTTACCTCTGGTGGTATGGAGTATGCAAGAGAGTTATTATATAGAACACTTGGTTCTGATGAAGCCAAAAAAGTTTTAGATAAGCTTTCTAAAAGTATGCAAAATACTCAAAATTTTGCATATCTTTCAAAAATTAAGCCTCAACAGTTGTCTGATTTTATCGTAAATGAACATCCTCAAACTATAGCTCTTATTTTGGCACACATGGATGCAACAGAAGCTGCAGATACTTTGCAGTACTTTCCAGATGAACTTAGAAGTGAAGTTGCTATGAGGATGGCAAAACTAGGAGATATTTCCCCTTCAGTTATAAAAAGAGTTTCAGCTGTATTAGAGTCTAAACTTGAGTCTCTTGCATCTTATAAAGTTGAGGTTGGTGGACCTCGTGCTGTTGCTGATATCTTTAATCGCCTTGGTGCTAAAAGTGCTAAGTCTACACTTTCACAAGTTGAGCAAGTAGATGAAGAGTTAGCAACACTCATAAAAGAGATGATGTTTACTTTTGAAGATATTGCAACTTTAGATAAGAATGCGATAACTGAGATACTAAAAAATGTAGATAAAAAAGATTTAATGCTTGGATTAAAATCATCTCCAGATGAACTAAAAGAGAAGTTCTTTTCTGCTATGAGTGAGAGAGCAAGAGAAGCATTTGAAGAGGAGATGCAGTTCCTTGGTGCTGTTAAGATGAAAGATGTTGAGGGTGCTCAAAGAACTATAGTCGAAGTGGTTAATGGTCTTGCAGAATCAGGAGTAATCCAAATGGGTTCAACTGATGAGATGGTAGAGTAGGTTTTATATGGCAACTGTAATTTCAAATGAAAGTTTACTAAAACATAATGTAGATAAATATAATTTTAAAGTTTTATCTACGGTTCCTAAAGATACTGAAGAAAGAAGAACTTTAACAAAAGATAATCATCCTGCAAGAAGAGAAAGTGATGTAGATTCTAGTTCTTTAAGTGAAAGTTCAAAAGAGTCACTTATAGAATCTTTGATGCAAAAAACTGATGAGATGTCTTCAAACTTTATAAAACTACAGATGAAACTTGAATCTATGCAAGAAGAACATAAAAATGAACTTCAAAAAGTTAAACAAAGTTCTTTTGAAGAGGGTTTTGAAGCTGGTAAAGCTCAGGCTTTAAAAGATAAAGATAATAGCATGGAAAAAGGTTTAGAACAGATAAGTAGTTCTATTTTGACCTTAGAAGAAAAAGCAAAAGATTATGAAAAAGCTTTAGATGCAATCAAAGATGAACTAGTTAGCGCAGCATTAGATATAGCTAAAGAGGTCGTAAGTGTGGAGTTGAGAGAAAACTCTACTAAGATAGCATTTGTTTTATCAAAAGAGTTGATTAAAGAGTTACAAAGTGCTTCAAAAATAACATTAAGAGTAAATCCTAAAAATCATGGTGAAATCTCTAAAAGGGTTGGCTCTTTAAAACATGTTGAAGTTATCTCTGATAGTGCAATTAGTGAGGGTGGTGTTATAGCACTTAGCGATGTTGGAAATATAGATGCACAGATTTCAAAGAGATTTGATAGAGTAAAAAGAGTAGCATTAAGTGAGTAGGATATAGATGGATATTAAATCAAAAAGTATAAAAGAGTTAGAAAATCTTTGTGGTGAGATAAGAGAAGAAATTTTAAGAGTTGTGAGTAAAAATGGTGGACATCTAAGTTCAACACTTGGCGCAACAGAACTTATAGTGGCTATGCATAAAGTCTTTGATAGTAAAAAA
This sequence comes from Campylobacterota bacterium, assembly GCA_013153755.1. The sequence continues at coordinate 8,490 of JAADDU010000070.1, forward strand.
GATCCATTTATATTTGATGTTAGTCATCAGTCCTATGCACATAAACTTTTAACAGATAGATGGGATAATTTTGATACTCTTCGTCAGTTTGGTGGTGTTTGTGGATATACAAAACCTAGTGAGAGTGAAGATGATTATTTTGTAGCAGGACATAGTTCCACATCTATATCTTTAGGTGTTGGTGCTGCAAAAGCTATAGCTCTAAAAGGGGAACAAAATAGTAGAATCCCTGTTGTTATGATAGGTGATGGTTCTATGACAGCTGGTATGGTTTATGAAGCATTAAATGAGCTGGGTGATAGAAAATACCCAATGGTTATCATACTAAATGATAACGAGATGAGTATAGCAAAACCTATAGGAGCATTAAGTAGGATGCTTAGTTCTGCTATGGCTGGTTCATTTTATCAAAAATTTAAAAAACATACTGAAAATTTTGTAGATAATTTTGGAGAGGGTGCTCACTACATAGCTAAAAAGATGGAAGAGGGCTTAAAGCTTATCACTCCTGGTATTATGTTTGAAGAGATGGGAATAGACTACATAGGTCCGGTTGATGGACATAATTTAGAATCTCTTGTAGATATATTTCAAACAGCAAAAGAGTTGGGTAGACCGGTTATAGTTCACTGTCAAACCCTTAAAGGTAAAGGTTATGAGATAGCAGAAGGTAAAGAGGAGAAATGGCACGGTGTTGGTCCTTTTGCTCTTGAGGATGGACACTCACTTAAAAAATCATCAACTAAAAGTGCTACTCAAATCTATACAGAAGCACTACTGCATCTAGCTAAAAATAATGACAAAATAGTTGGTGCAACTGCTGCTATGCCAAGTGGAACAGGGCTTAGTGAACTTATGCAAATTTATCCAGATAGATTTTGGGATGTAGCTATAGCAGAACAACATGCAGTAACCTCTATGAGTGCTTTGGCAAAAGAGGGGTTTAAGCCATTTTGTACCATCTATTCAACTTTTTTACAAAGAGGATTTGACCAAGTTATACACGATACTTGTCTTATGGACTTACCTGTTGTTTTTGCTCTAGATCGTGCAGGGATAGTTGGAGAAGATGGGGAAACGCATCAAGGTGTTTTTGACATAAACTTTTTAAGAAGCATACCAAATATGACTCTTTTTGCTCCAAGAGATGAAAAAAGCTTCCATCAGGCTATGGCATTTGCATCCACTTATGAGCATCCGTGTTCTCTTAGATACCCAAGGGGCTCTTTTATAGATACACATACTTTAGTAGAATCAAAAGAGTTTGAACTAGCAAAATCACAATTACTTGTATCAAACGATAGTGATATACTTTTTATAGGTTATGGAAATGGTGTTGGTCGTGCTTATGAAACATCAAAATTTTTAGATGCAGTGGTTAGTATACTAGATTTGCGTTTTGTTAAACCTTTGGATGAAGATATGTTAAAAAGTCTAGCTAAAAAACACAAAAGATGGTTTGTATTTAGTGATAGTGCTAAGATGGGTGGTGTTGGCAGTGCTATTTTAGAGTTTTTAGCATCTAACAAATTTACAGATATTGAACTTACAAGTTTTGAGTATGAAGATGAGTTTATAACTCATGGAAATACAAAGCTTGTAGAGGAGTCTTTAGGACTTCTTCCTCAACAGTTGGCTAAAAAAGTAAAAGAGCTATGTTAGATAAAAAATATAAAATTTTAGTTACAAATGATGATGGTTATGAGGCTAAAGGCTTACTTAGTCTAGTTGAAGCTCTGAGGGAGTTAGAAGGTGTTGAGGTTACAGTTGTAGCCCCAGCAAATGAAAAATCGGCTTGTGGACACTCTCTCACACTAGTTCGCCCCCTCCGTTTTGTGGGCATAGACGATGATTTTTATAAGCTTGAAGATGGAACACCTAGTGATTGTGTATATCTCTCTTTAAGCACACTTTTTGAAGATGAAAAACCAGACTTGCTTATAAGTGGGATAAATAGAGGCTCAAATATGGGTGAAGATATAACCTACTCGGGAACTGCTGCTGGTGCTATGGAGGGTGTTTTACACGACATTCCATCTATAGCTATAAGTCAAGTTATGGATTTTACAAATCCTGATGGGGATTTTACACTTGCAAAAGAGGTTATCAAAAATCTTGTTCTAAAGATAAAAAACGGATCTTTTCCACTACCAAAAAGGGAGTTTTTAAATGTAAATATCCCACCAGATACAAAAAAAGCTCAGATGCAGGTAACTTATGCAGGGTATAGACACTATGCAAACGATTCCCATCTTCACAGAAACCCAAGGGGTGAAGAGTTTTACTGGTTAGGTCTGCACCCACTAAACTTTTCAAAAAGGGATGGTGTTGATGGGATGAGTGATTATGAAGCTATAGAGGCTGGATATATCTCTATAACACCTATCATGCTTGATTTGAGTGCTTACAAAAGTATGAAACAACTCAAAGAATGGATATGAGATACGATAGACTAAAACCACTTTTAGGGGATGATTTTAAAAAGCTCCAAGATGCAAAAATCATCCTCTTTGGTGTTGGTGGTGTTGGTGGCTTTTGTCTTGATTGTCTAGTTCGCAGTGGTGTTAGAGATATAACCATAGTTGATTTTGATACTTTTGATGAAACAAACCAAAACAGACAACTCTACTCAGAGATGCATCTAGGTCAGATAAAAGTAGATGCACTAAAACAACATTATCCAGATATAAAAGTTTTAAATGTCAGAGTTGATGAAGAGTGGATTTGGGATTTTGACTTTGATGAGTATGATTTGGTACTAGATGCCATAGATGATACAAAAGCTAAACTTGCCCTTGCTCAAAAGTGTTATAAAAAACTCATCTCATCTTTTGGAAGTGCAAAACGGCTTGACCCAACTAAGATAAAAGTTGATGATGTGTGGAAGAGTTATGGGGATAAGTTTGGTTCAAAAATCAGATATGAACTTAGAAAACGGGGTTTTAAGAACAAATATAAAGTGATTTTTTCAAGTGAAGAAGCACTTTGTAAAGAGCAGGGTAGTTTTGTGGGTGTGACAGCTTCTTTTGGGCTTGTGATGTGTAGTGAAGCTATAAAAATGTTTATAAAAAAGGAAAAAAGTGTTTGATTTTTTAGATAGTGACTGGTTCAATATAACTCTTGAGGTTGTTTTTGTGATTTTGGTATCGTATGATATTAAAAAGTATATACAAACAAAGAAAAAAGAGTACCTTACAAACATAGTTTTAACTATAGGTTTTGCTATCTGGGCATTATACCCTTACTATAACAGCTATGTTGGTTGGGATGATGAACAAAAAAAAGAGATGCTTAGTAATTGTAAGGGTGATGAGAACAGTACTAAACTTTGTAGATGTATAGATGATGCGACATTTAAAAACTATATGTATGATGAGTATATAAAACTAGATAAAAATTCTAGTGAATATAAAGAGTTTTTAGAAGATGCTAAAGAGGAGTGTTTGGATGATGGATGGTTTTGATTTAGACTCCCCTTTAGTTTGTGAGGGGATTGTTGGTGATGGATGTGGAGGTGGGAGAATCTTCTTTATACAAGATGCAATGCTTTTTGCATACGATCCTGCCACAAAAGAGAGAATTTTATTATTAAAAGGGCTTTTAGATGCAGTGCTTTTATCTAAATCAGCATGTATCATAACCATAAAGACAAAATCTAAAACTATAAAATTTGATCTCTCAAAACTTTCTGTTATTAGTTAAACCTTAGACTGAATCGTAATCTTCGTAGCTTCAAACATCTCTATAGCTTTTTGAACCATTGGTTCTTTTTGTATATCTGCTCTATCTATCTCTTTTGGTTTATTTTCATCATCTAGGCAGCTTGTAACACAACTAGAACTTCCACCAACTTCGATGTCTTCAACCATAGATGCACTTTGAATAGTTGAGTCTTTTTCTATATTTTGTTGTGTTGGTTGTGCAGATGTGACTGGTTTTATTTCTTTTGTACATGGTTTGTGTTTTATCTTTGTGTTAAAACCAAACACCTCTTTAACAAGATGAGAGATAGCTCCCCAACCATGTTTTAAAGCTTTTTTTGCCTCTTCATCGGCACAACTTTCCCAAGTAAGTACACCATCATTAAATGAGACAAAACTTATAGCTTCTTCAAAGCATTTTCCAAGTTCGTAGTTTCTATCTTTTATTCCAGCTTTGAGTTTTTCAAACATTTCATTTGAAGGTGTTTTTTCTTCTTGTTCTTTTGGAGGAGTGCTTAATGTGGGCTTACTTTCTTGTTTAGTTGTTATTTCTGTTGTGTTGAGTTTGATATCAACAGCAGATGTTTGAGGTCTAGATATCTCTTTTTGTAGGGATTCTATCATCTGGTCAATCTCTTTTATGCGAAGTGCTTCAACCATTTTAAAAAAGATTAATGAGAGTACAAAAGAACCATCAGCATTTATACTAAAGAGATATTTTGAATCACTTAAAATTCTAAAAAATCTATCTAAAATAAGTGTAGAAAAAACAGGGTCTTGGGCATACATTCTTTCCTTTAGATAGGCTATCAATTCATCAACCACCATCTCTGCTTCATAATCTTCTAAAGTTTTTGTATATTTCACTAAAAGTGCATAATCTTTTGCAAATATAGCATTAAAAAGTTCTGCTATGAATTTAGGGTCAACAAGTCCGAGCATATCTGTAACGGTTCTAACATCTACATGATTTTTAGAGTAGATTATGGCTTGGTCAAGTAGTGTTAGTGTATCTCTTAAGCTTCCACTTCCACTTCTAGCTAGTATCTCTAAGGCATCTTTTTCAAACTCTATCTCTTCTAAGTTAAGTATATATGATAGATGGTCAACTATCTTGTTTGTAGCTATACTTTTAAACCTAAAATGTTGTGTACGACTTAAAATAGTAGCTGGAAGTTTAAGTGGGTCAGTAGTAGCTAAGATAAACTTCACATAAGATGGTGGTTCTTCAAGTGTTTTTAGTAGAGCATTAAATGCAGGAGTACTTAGCATATGTACTTCATCTATGATTATAACTTTAAATCTTGCATTATTTGGTTTGTATTTAGTTTGTTCTACAAGAGCTTTTATATCGTCTATCCCACGGTTAGATGCAGCATCCATCTCTATGATATCTATATGCCTACTCTCTAGTGCAGATATACAGTTTTGACACTCTCCACATGGTTTATGGCTAACACCTTTTTCACATATAAGAGCTTTTGCAAAAATACGAGCAGTTGAGGTTTTTCCACTTCCTCTAAGACCTGAGAAAAGGTAAGCATGAGAGAGTCTGTTTGAATCAAGTGCTAACGATAAAGTTTGAGCAACAGTTTCCTGCCCTATAAGCTCATCAAAATTTGTTGGACGATATTTTCTTGCTAAAACTTCTGATGACTCTTTCACTTATGCACTCCATTTTAAAATTATGAGGATTTTATCATTTTAAGTGTTAAAAGATGATTTAATCGGTAAGATTATATGCAAAGATTAATAAAAAATATTAAAGGAAAAAGATGCTCAGAGAGTTAGCACAAACATTAGTAGATTTGATTTTTGACTGGGGATATATGGGTATCTTTTTACTTATGGCAGTAGAGAGTTCCTTTATACCATTTCCAAGTGAGATAGTTCTCGTTCCAGCAGGCTATTTGGCATCTAAAGGAGATATGAGTATAGTTCTAATCATGGGAAGTGCTTTGGGTGGTTCTTTAGTTGGAGCTTTTATAAACTATTATCTTGCTCTTACCCTTGGAAGAAAAATATTAACAAGATATGGCAAATACTTTTTTATAAAAGAGACAGCACTAGATAAGATGGATAGTTTTTTTGCAAAACATGGACATATCTCTACTTTTACAGGGCGACTCATACCTGGTATTCGTCAGCTTATCTCCATCCCAGCAGGACTTGCACGGATGAATCTAGTACAGTTTAGTTTATATACAAGTTTGGGTGCTGGACTTTGGGCTTTAGTTCTTACATTGTTAGGGTACTTTATAGGTGAAAATCAAGAGCTGATAGATACATACTTAAAGCAAATAGTTATAGTTGTTTTAGCGGTTATAGTTTTACTTGTTTCATGGTATGCTTACTATCAGAAAAACAAAAAGGTATAAATTATGTTTGAAGTTGGATTTTTAGGTACAAGAGCACCGATATTTATGGATATAGTGACACTTATAGTTGCTCTTTTGCCATTTCTTATAACTGTAAACATAATGTTTGCAAAATCTAAAAAATATAAACTACACGCTTTTGCTCAAAGGCTTGTTTTTGTTGTAACTATAGTAGTTCTTGTTTATTTTGAAGTTGGTGTTCGTCTTGGTGGTGGATTTAATGCTTTTATGGATGGTAGTGGAGTTTCTCATGGATATGCTTTTTTTGTGTTGCTACTTCATATAGCCATCGCTACTATTACCATAGTTTTATGGGCTATAGCTATCTTTAAAGCAAATAAATTTTTAAGAACAGGTGTTCATAAACTTTTTGGGCGTATATTGTTTGTAGGGATTGTTCTCACCTCACTTAGTGGGATTTGGGTATATCTGATTTTATTTGTATATTAAATTTAGGAGAAAAAATGTTAAAAATTGATGAAAAAGCACCAGAGTTTTGCTTACCAAATCAAGATGATATAGAGATATGTTCAAGAGATTTAAAAGGAAAGTGGATAGTTTTATATTTCTACCCTCGTGATAACACTCCAGGGTGTACAACAGAAGCTTGTGAGTTTACAGAGGCTGCACCAGATTTTAGTGACTTAGATGCAGTGATACTCGGTGTAAGTGCAGATAGCACTAAAAAACATAGAAATTTTATAGAAAAAAAAGAACTTGGTATAACTCTGCTTAGTGATGAAGATACAACTATGATGCAAAAATACGGTGTTTGGCAGTTAAAGAAAAATTATGGCAAAGAGTATATGGGTATAGTTCGCTCAACTTTTATCATAAATCCTGAGGGCATAGTAAAAGCAGTTTTTGAAAAAGTAAGAGTTAAAGATCATGTGGCTAAGGTTAAAGAGGAGCTAGAGAGGTTGTGTAGTTAACATACTAAACCTTACTTAACATTGACCTAATGTAGAGGTGTTAAAATTATGAAAAAGGTTTATAGATAATATGATACAAAAAAAGCTTATATTGTTATTTCTCATACCACTTAGTGTAACAACTATTATGGCTGAAACTTTAACACTTCAAGATAGTATACAAAAGACTCTTCAACATTATCCAGATGTAAAATCATCTTCTTTAAAAGTTGAACAGTCTCAAAGCTCTTATAAGTCTGCTTATGCAGATTACCTTCCACAGATTAATTTAGAAGCAAATTATAATTTTTTACAAACATTTGCCATATCTCAAAATGGATTTTTTGAAACACTAGATGATGATGCTTGGAGTGCTACTGCCTCACTAAAACAAAAGCTTTGGGATTTTGGTAAAACATCTTCTAAAGTCAGCGCATCTAAGATAGATGAAAATATAGCAAATCTCTCACTAGAAGATTTAAAATCTTTACTTGCTTATAAAGTAAAAACACTTTATAAGATGATGATTGTCCAATCTCAAGCTATAAAAGTTAGAGAAAAAGATTTACAAACAAAACAAGCTTATTATGAGCAAGCATTAGCATTGGTAAAAGAGGGTTTAAAAACAAAAGCCGATGCAAGTCGTTTTTTATCAGCAGTATATAACGCACAAGATGCATTGGCTGGGGCGAAAGCATCTTATAATAAAGCTAAACAAACTCTTTGCTTATATATGGGTGAAAATATATCAGATGATGTAGAATTACAAACAGAACTTCTAGAAGAAGAAAAAACCGTTGATAAAGATGTTGAAAAAAATATTATGCAAGAAAATTATCAGTTAAAAATTTATGAACAAAATCTTGAAAAAAACATATTATTACATAAAGTATCAAAAGCAAATCATTATGGTTCTTTAGATGCAGTGGCTTCATACTCATATATTGATGCTTTAAATACATATGATTCTAAGGTTATTGGTATCACTTTTAGTATGCCGTTATATAGTGGTGGTAGATTAAGTGCTGAGAGTCAAAAAACACAAATAGCAGCACAGATAGTTAGTGAACAAAAGATAGCAAAAGAGTTGGCTTTAAAAGATGAGCTTGAAACTTTACTTATAGATATAAGACACTATGAAAAAACCATAGAAGCTAAAAAAGCACAGATAAAATCAGCACAGCAAACACAAAAAGTTTTAGATGGAAGATATAAAGAGGGACTTAGTACCTACATAGAAGTCTTAGATGCAGTAAGTGTAGTTCTTGGTGCGAAATTAGGTCTTTTAGAAGCATATTATTTAAAAAATATAGCAATAGATAAAATCATATACCTCAAAGGGAAAAAATAATGAAAAATATATATAAATATATAATTATACTTACATTAGTAGCTATAGCAGCATTTGTATTTTATAACAAAGTTTATATACCAAAAACAACTTATGCAACTCAAACTCCAAAAGTTGAAGATATGGATATAGATGTATTTGGCATAGGTGTTCTTGGAGCTAAAGATACTTATAATGTAAGTGCAGGAGTAAATGCTAAGATACTTTCTTTAAACAGCGATGAAGGTCTTTGGGTGAAAAAGGGTCAGCTTTTAGCAGTATTGGATAGTGTAGATTTACCTATACAGCTAGAAGAAACAAAGATGATAGTTACAAAGGCAAAATCTGAATTTATCGCATCTACAAAAGAGCTAAAAAGTTTAGATGCACAGAAAAATCTTGCACAATTAACTTTTAAAAGATATGAAAAACTAAAATCACAATCTTTTGTTTCCCAATCAGAATATGATAAAGTAAAAGCAGATTTAACTGTAATTCAAGCACAAATTCAAGCAACAAAAGCACACATAACTTCTTCAAAAACAGAGATAGCTAGAGCAAAAAAAAGTGTTCAAGCAGTGCAAGAAAAATTATCAAGATATAAAGTTTATGCACCTGTTGATGGGTATATTATCTCTAAAAAAGCAGAAATTGGACAAGCTTTACTTCCAACACAGACTATATTTAGCATATTGAAAAAAGAAGATGTTTGGGTAAAAGCATATGTAGATGAGCGTATAAGTGGTAGTATCCAAATAGGTAACAAAGCAATTATAACATTGCGTTCAAATCCAGATAAAAAGTATAAAGCATATGTAAAAAGAATAGCCCCACAAAGTGATATGGTAACACAAGAGAGAGAAGTTGATGTTTCTTTTGAAAATCTACCAAACCCTTTTTATATAAATGAACAAGCAGAGGTAAGCATATCTGTAAAGCATCTTAAAAATGTTGTTACAGTAGATGCAACTTTAATCGTTTATGAAGATAAAAAAAGTGGTGTTTGGGTAAAAGAGCAAGGAAAGGCTCATTTTAAAGAGATAAAACTCATAGCTATAAATGATGGCCGAGCAGCAGTAAAGAACTTAGATAAAAATGAGATATTGCTTAAAGTATCAGAAAAAAATAAATCCCTCAAAGAGGGTATGAAAGTACATTAATGATAAATCTAGCACAAAAAGATGTAGCTCATACATTTGGTAAGTTTATTGTAACTGCTATGGGTGTTGGTATGTTACTTGGTATAGTCTTAATTATGATGGGTGTTTATAGAGGTATGATAGTAGATGCCAAAATACTTCTTGGTGATGTAGATGTTGATTTGTGGGTAGTTCAAGAAAATACGCTTGGACCATTTGCTGAATCATCAAGAGTTCATGAAGATTTAAAAGATACTATAAGAGTCATAGAAGGTGTAGATAAAACAGCAGCTCTTACTTTTCAAAACATTCAAGTACCTGTTCATTCAAAACAGATAAGAGTCGTAGCACTTGGTTACAACCCCTTTGGAGATATAAACCCTATAAATCCAAAAAGGCTTGTTAAGGGGAGGGTTATCAATAAAAGTCATTATGAAGTTGTTGTAAATGAGAAACTTGGTCTTAAACTTGGCGAAAAAGTAAAACTTGGACGAAACATATATGAAGTTGTTGGTATAGTTCGTGGGGCAGTATCTTCTGGTGGTGATTTACTTATATATATATCATTAAAAGATGCTCAAGAATTACAGTTTTTGTACTCTAATTCTCGCATAAGAAATGATAGAGCTAGAGGTATCATGGGTGGTGGAGATTCCCATATGGTAAACACTATAGTAGCAACATTAAAAGATGGGTATAGTGTTAAAAGTGTGGCTTCAAATATACAAAGGTATAAGCATAAAAGTGTTTATACAAACGAAGAGCAGATGACAATACTTACAAAAAATCTTATAGAAAGAGCTTCTAAACAGATAGGTCTTTTTACTGCTATTTTAGTTGTAGTTTCAACCATCATTATAGCACTTATTATTTATACTATGACATTAGAAAAAATGAAAGAGATCTCTATTATGAAACTAATTGGTATTCCAAATTATGTCATTATTAAGATGATTGTTCAAGAAACTGTACTTTTAGGGTTTTTAGCTTTTATATTTGGAAATGTATTTTCCCATCTTATATACTCAAAATTTCCAAAAAGAGTTGTTTTAGAGATTCCAGATGCATGGATGCTTCTTTTTGTTGTTATGATAGCTTCTATTTTGTCTTCATTTATCGGGGTTAAAAAAGTTATAAGTGCAGATCCTGCTGCAGCGATTGGTGGTTAAGATGAAAAAACAGAGTATAAAAGTACAAAATCTTGTAAAAGAGTTTGGAAGTGGTGATAACCTTGTAAAGGTCATAGAGGGTGCTGATTTTCAGGTAGACAAAGGTGAACTTGTAGCACTTATTGCCCCTAGTGGAGCAGGAAAAACAACACTTTTAATGATGATAGGGTGTGTTGAAAAACCTACAAGTGGTAAGATTTGGCTTGGGGATGAACTTGTATATGATGATAAATGGTTAACAAAAGAAACCAGAAAAATTCGTCGTGAAAAATTAGGCTTTATATTTCAAGCACACTACCTTATCCCTTTTTTAAATGTTATAGAAAATGTAACTTTAGTTTCACAAGTAAATGGTATTTCAAAGGTTGAATCTGAAAAAAAAGCGATGGAACTCTTGGAGTATTTTGATATAGGTGACAAGGCAAATTCAATGCCATCAGAACTCTCAGGTGGGCAAAATCAGCGTGTAGCTATAGCAAGAGCATTAGCAAATGAGCCAGAGATTATCTTAGCAGATGAGCCAACAGCAGCACTAGACTTAGAACGCTCTGTTGATGTTGTTAAAATGCTAAAAAGGATAGCATTAGAGCAAAATGTGGCAGTTATCATGGTTACTCATGATGAAGCTATGCTACCACTTTGTGATAGGATACTAAAAATTGAACATAAAAAAGTTGTTTCTCAAAAAGTAGACAAAAGTACTTTTGTTTAGTATAACAAGCATAGTTTAAACATAGTTTTTGTATAATTCGCGGATTTTTCTTCTATATGCTAGTCGAAAATATTAACAGATTGTATCAAAAACTAGTGCAACCCACTCTTTAGTGGTTATTGTCCGATACCCTCGAAGCTAACTAGTAAAACTCTGGCTGAAACAAGCCTTTAAGGATTACCTATGGTAACTATGAAAGACCTTTTAGAATGTGGTGTACACTTTGGACACCAAACTCGTCGTTGGAACCCGAAAATGAAAAAATACATCTTTGGTGTTCGTAAAAATATCTATATTATTGATTTACAAAAAACTCTTCGTTATTTCCGTAACACTTACACTATCGTTATGGATGCAGCAGCTGAAGGGCAAACTGTTCTTTTTGTTGGTACTAAAAAACAAGCTCGTAACTCTGTAAGAGAAGCAGCTATCGCTTGTAATATGCCGTATGTAGACAACAGATGGTTAGGTGGTATGCTTACTAACTTCCCAACTATTCAAAAAAGCATCCGTAAACTTGATGTTATCACAGAGATGCAAGAAAATGGTCAAATCGATCTTTTAACTAAAAAAGAAGCTTTAATGCTTTCTAGAAAAAAAGATAAACTTGAGATGTATTTTGGTGGTATCCGTAACATGAAAAAACTTCCTGATATGCTTTTTGTAGTAGATGCAGTAAAAGAACATATCGCAGTTTTAGAAGCTAGATGCCTTAACATCCCTGTTGTAGCTCCACTAGATACTAACTGTGATCCAGATCTAATCGACTATCCAATTCCTGGTAATGATGATGCTATCCGTTCTATTCAACTTTTCTGTCGTGAAATGACAGCTGCTATCAACGAAGGTAAAGCTCTTAGAGATGCACCTGCTGAAGAAGAAGCAGAACAAGAAGTTCAAACAGAAGAAGTAGCACAAGAAACTACAACAGAGGAAGCGTAATTATGGCAGCAGTAACAGCAGCAATGGTAAAAGAGTTGCGTCAAGCAACAGATGCACCGATGATGGATTGTAAAAAAGTTCTTGTTGAAGCTGATGGCGATATGGCAAAAGCTCAAGAGCTTTTAAAAGAAAGAGGGATGGCTAAAGCAGCTAAAAAAGCTGATAGAGTTGCAGCAGAAGGTCTTGCAGGTCTTAAAATAGCTGATGACTTTTCAAAAGCTACAGTTGTTGAAGTAAATTCAGAAACTGACTTCGTTGCTCAAAATGAAGGTTTCCAAAACTTAGTAAAAGATACAGCAGAAGAGATTTATAACAATCAACCTTCAGATGTAGATGCACTTATGGCTAGTGATTTTGGTGCTAGATTTACAGAAACTGTAACTAAAATCGGTGAAAAGATAGAAGTTCGCCGTTTTGGTACACTTACAGCTGATGAAACTACAGCATTAAATGGTTATATTCACTCAAATAATCGTATAGCAGTTATCATCACTGCTAAATGTGATAGTGCTAAAACTGCTGAAGGTATGCGTGCTACTCTTAAACAAGTTGCTATGCATGCATCTGCTATGAAACCATCAACACTAAGCTACAAAGATTTTGATCCTGAGTATGTTGAGGGTGAAACAAAAGGTCGTATCGAAGCTCTTAAAAAAGACAATGAAGAGTTAGCAAGACTTAAAAAACCTCTTAAAAATGTACCTCAGTATGTTTCTATGATGCAACTTACAGACGAAGTTATGGCTAAAGCTGAAGCTGATATCAAAGCTGAGTTAATCGCAGAGGGTAAACCTGAGAAGATTTTAGATAAAATCATCCCTGGTAAGATTGCTAGATTTATCCTAGATAATACACTTCTTGACCAAGAACAAGCACTTCTTGATCAACAATATGTACTAGATGACAAACTAACAGTAGCTCAAGCAGTTGAAAAAGCAGCTAAAGCTCTTGGTGGAACTGCTGAAATCACAGAGTTCATCCGCCTTGAAGTTGGTGAAGGTATCGAGAAAAAAGAAGATGATTTTGCAGCAGAAGTTGCAGCTCAAATGGGTTAATCTTTAGAGATTGACTTTTTTCTACTTCATAAAAGGCTAAGACTTTTGTCTTAGTCTTTTATCTTTACCCTTGTTTCATAAAGTAACCGATAAAACACTTTAATATCCCCCCCATTTTAATATACTCATCAAATATATTTAAAATAAGGATATCTAAAATGAAACATAAAATAATACAAAGTCTTTTATCCATCTCCTATTAACTTCACTCTATGCAAACGAATGTATGGCAGTTTTTCCAGATGTGTTTAGCTCAGAGATAGTGATACTACACTAAGTGATGAAAACTTAGCAAACATCATAGTAACAGGAGATGATATAACACTAACTTTTAGTA
>JAADDU010000040.1 GCA_013153755.1 Campylobacterota bacterium
GGAGAGATAGAAAAACTAGGTCAAAGTGCTATCTTCGAATATGAAAGCTACGAAGATAAAAATGATAAAGCAATGCAAAAAAAAATAATCAAAAAACTAAAAAAAGTGATTATGTTAAAAAAAATACCTCTATATCTAAACTATCTTGGATACTTGCTCATAGACCATTCCATAGATGTAAAAAAAGGTATCTCTTATGTTAAAGAAGCACTAAAACAAGATGAAAGTTCAGCTTTTTATCTTGATTCTCTAGCATGGGGTTACTATAAACTTGGGCAGTGTAAAAAGGCATCTACTATCATCCTTAAAGCTAATAGCCTAGAAGGTGGGAATGACCCAGAAGTACTAGAACATATAAAAATCATAAACAGATGTAAAAAAAGGAAAAATAAACAATGATTTTAGATGATATTATAAAAAAAACAAAAGAAGATTTACTAAAAAGAGAAAAAGAGTTTTCTCTTGATTGGTTAGGGCGTTCATTAGCTTATAATGCAAGGGCTCCTAGAGATGTATTTCCATACTTACAAGCAACAGAACAAGACCCATACAGAATTATCTCTGAAGTAAAAAAAGCATCACCTTCAAAAGGTGTGATAAGAGAAGATTTTGACCCACTAACTATAGCTCAAAGTTATGAGCGTGGAGGGGCTAGTGCTATATCTATCTTAACAGAACCTCACTTTTTTCAAGGTAGCCTAGACTATCTTGGTGCTATTCGCCGTTATGTTGGGATTCCACTTTTAAGAAAAGATTTTATAGTATCAAAGTATCAGATACTAGAAGCTGTAGTTCATGGGGCTGATTTTATCCTTCTCATAGCAGCAGCACTTAGTAAAAAAGAGTTAAAAGAACTTTTAGGGTATACTAGACATTTAGGGATGGAAGCTTTAGTTGAAGTACATGACAAGTCGGACTTAGTAAAGGCTATCTATGCAGGAAGTGACATCATAGGTATTAACCATAGGAATTTAAAAACTTTCGAGATGAATATGAACCTTTGTTATGAACTTATACCTATGATACCAAATGGTAAAATCATAGTAGCAGAGAGTGGTATCTATGAGCATGGGCAGTTAGAAGATTTAAGTAAAGCTGGAGTGGATGCATTTTTAGTTGGTGAATCACTTATGCGTCAAGAAAATGAAGAAGAGGCACTTAAAAAATTAAAATTTGGATAATAATATGAACAAAATAGTAAGGGAGGAGGTAAAATGATATTTGAAAAAATGTTCCAAGATAAGTATGATGATAAATTAGTACTAGAGCTTATAGAAGGCACAAAAGTTGGTGCATTAGCTTCAAATACTTTTGGATCGCTTATGATTAGTATCATTTTATATGGAGTCGTTCCAACCTCTTACCTAGTTTATTTTATAATTATTCATGCTATATTTCTATTTTTAAGACTTTCTGTATCTAAAAAGTTTAAAAGAATTATAGAAAAAAAGAACGGTTCTACAATTAAATGTATAAGAGTATATACTCTTTTAGTTGCTTTGAGTGGATTATCTTTTTCAGTTATAGCATTTTTAGCGATGCACTATGGCGTAAATGACATAGAACTCTTTTTTGTATCTGCCATCGTAGTTGGACTTACAGCTGGTTCTATAGGTACTATGGGTAGTATTTATGTTATTTTTGCGAATTTTATGGTATTTAGCATACTACCTTTAATTTTTCTCATGTCTTATCATGGTGGTAGGATGTTTTATCTCTTGGTTATTACTCTTATTATCTATCTTATCGCCCATTTAGCCTCTGGATTTAGACTCTTTTTATCTCATAAAGAAGCTATAGATTTAGAAAAAAAATTTGCTACTATATATAACAAATCATCAGATGGGATAGCTATAGTAAAAAACAAACGAATTTTAGAATGTAATGACACTTTTGTAAAAATGTTTGGTTATGATAAAGATAAAGCAAAACTCCTTAGTGCATCTATCTTAGATGTGATGCCTAAAAAACAACCAGATGGTAAAAGTTCATTTAAAAATATGATTAAGAACTTAAAAAGAGCTCAAGAAACTCAAGTCTCCTTTGAATGGTTTAATACAAAACAAAATGGTAATAATTTTTATGTAGAAGTAATCTTATCACCAATGGAACTTCAAGATGAAATGGTAACACATGCTATCTTTAGAGATATAGACTCTAGGAAAAAAGCAGAGCTTGAAATCATTAGACTAAATACTACACTTGAGGAGAGAGTCTCAAAAGAGGTTGAAAAAAACAGAGAAAAAGACAAACAAATGCTTCATCAGTCAAAACTTGCACAAATGGGTGAGATGATAAGTATGATAGCACACCAATGGAGACAACCTCTAGCTGCTATAAATGCAGCTGCTATAGGTATAAATATAAAAGCCCAACTTAACAAGCTAGAAAAAGAAACAGCTATAGATGCGTCAAATAAGATAGCTGATTATACAAAACATCTAAGTGAGACCATAGATGATTTTAGAACATTTTTTAAATCAAATAAAGATAAACAAAACACTACATATACAGAACTTATAGAGAGTGTGTTAAAAATAGTTGAAGTCTCAATTAAAAATAAAAACATAAGTATAATAAAAAATTTAAACTCAACGATAGTTTTTGAAACATATGAAAATGAACTAAAACAAGTTCTTCTAAATCTTATTAAAAATGCAGAAGATGCACTTCTTGAAAACAATATACAAGATGCAAAAATCATTATAGAAAGTTATGATAATATCATCTTGGTTAAAGACAATGCTGGTGGCATACCAACAAATATTATAGATAAAATTTTTGAACCATATTTTTCTACAAAACTTGAAAAAAATGGAACTGGGCTAGGGCTTTATATGTCTAAAACTATAGTTGAAGAACATTGTAATGGAAAGCTAAGTGTTACAAACGATGAAGATGGTGCAGTCTTTAAGATTGAACTCTAAAGGATATAGTTTATGTTATTTGATTCTATAGACGAAATTATAAAAAAATATACAAATTCTAGCCAAGAACTACTACTTTTAGTAGCAGAGCATAGTGACTTTGAACATTCTAAACTTTCAAACATGCAAAGTAATATTTGTGGAGCCATATTTCCTCAAATCATATATCAAGAGCAAAATTATGATAATAAGATTATGGTTGTGGAGTTAGATAAAAAAACAAAAACATTACTTACACCTTTAAAAGATTTTCATAGAAAAAAAATATCTTCTGACATAAAAGATTTAATTGTATTTGTTGATGGCTTATCCTCTAATATAGACATCTTTTTAGAATCTCTTTATGAATCAACACCAGTAAATACAAATATCATAGGTGCCGGTGCTGGTAAAATGACACTTAAACAAGATAAAGTTTTATTTACAAAAAACTCCATCGTTGAAGACTCTGCTCTTATTCTTATAAGTTCTATAGACTTATCTATATCTGCAAAACATGGTTGGCAAAAGATTGCTGGACCTTTTATAGCCAATGATGTTAAAAAAAATATATTGTATTCAGTGGATTATAGAGATGCCTTTGAACTCTATAAAGAGGTCATAGAAAATGATAGCAAACTTACATTTAACGAAAATAACTTTTTTGATATAGCAAAATCATATCCCCTTGGGATAGTAAAACTAGATGATGAGATTTTAGTAAGAGACCCTATAGCATTAAAAGCAAACTCACTTATTCTTGTTGGGGATATGGATAAAAACTCAGTTATATATATACTAAAAGGTAAAAAAGATTCACTTATAAATTCAGCAAAACTAGCGACTAAAGAAGCGATTTCAGGTAAAGATGATTTTAATGGTATCTTTATAGTTAACTGTATCTCAAGAGTATTGTTTTTAGAAGATGATTTTCAAGATGAACTAAAAGCCATAAAAAATACCATAAATCAAAGTAAGTTTAGTATGTTTGGTGTTATAAGTTTAGGTGAAATTGCAAATACTAACCGTGACTATATAAACTTTTATAATAAAACCTGTGTTATAGGAGCATACTAGATGGATCATGTACAAATACTAACTATAGCTTATGAATGTGAAGCATCTTTAGGTAACTCATTAAATCTAAAAGATATGACAAAAGAATTTTTAAAAGTTTTTTTAAAAAAAACATCGGCACTTTATGGAGTGATTGTAGAATTTGAAAGTGTTGGTGGATTAAATGTACTAAATAGTTTTGGTAAAATGGAATTTTTAGATTCTATTTTGTATAACACTATAGATATGAATAAAAAATATACTATCTTAGAGGTAATAAAAGACTTTGAAAAATACAGAGTACTATATATTCCATTAGATGACTACTACCTTGCTTTTGTTTACTCCAACAAAAATAGATTAAATATAAATATAATAGCCAACATATTTTCATCTCTTCGCAATAAAATAGAGCTTGGCATAAAAGTATCTATAGAGCACGAGAGATTAGGGTTAGCTTTATTAGGAAACAATGATGGCATTTGGGACTGGAATTTAGTAAACAATACTATCTATTTTTCTCCTAGATTCAAAGAGATACTTGGCTATCAACATGATGAATTTAAAAATAAATTTTCTGAATGGGAAAGTAGAGTCCATCCTGATGATTTACAAAAAGTTTTTGATGATATAAAAGATAACAATGACGCTAAAACAGACTACTATGAAAATATATATAGACTAAAACATAAAAATGGGGAATGGATTTGGATTTTAGATAAAGGAAAAACATTTTTTGATGAAAATGGGCAAGCTATTCGTATGCTTGGAACACACACAGATATAACACAAAGAAAAAAAGTACAACCAAAATTTGACCATCAAGCTAAAATTAATAAACAAATACTAGAAATCATAAACTCTACAGATTTAGATAATAACGAAGCTACTCTTGAAATGATTAAACAGATAAAAAATATAAAAAAAGGATTTTAAATGTCAATACCACTCATAATTATCATTACTATAATTCTTATACTAGTTCTTATGTATAACTCTTTGGTATCAAAGAAAAATCAGGTACAAAATATCTTTGCAAGCGTAGATACTATGTTAAAAAAACGCTATGACCTTATACCAAATCTTGTAGCAACAGTTAGTAAGTATATGGAACATGAAAAGTCACTTTTAAATGAAGTTACAAAGTTGCGTTCACAAGCAAATCAACCAAATATAAGTGATGAACACAAGATGGCTTTAGATGCAAAGGTTAGCAATGCTCTTGGTTCTATTATGGTGGCAGTTGAAGATTATCCAGAATTAAAAGCAAATAAAAATATTATGCATTTACAATCAACACTTAGTGAAATAGAGGAGCAAATATCTGCTGCAAGAAGAGCTTATAACCAAGCAGTTACAGACTATAACAATGCACTAGAAATGATACCAACAAACTTTATGGCAAGAAGTATGAACTATAAACCAAAAAAAGTATTTGAAATAGTAGAGATACAAAGAAAAAATATAAACATAAAAGAGCTTTTTAGTTAAATATCATGAAAAGCGTAAGTGAATTAACTCAAGTTTACTATAAAACTCTATACCCA
>JAADDU010000165.1 GCA_013153755.1 Campylobacterota bacterium
ATTTTAAAGTAGATATAAATTCTTTCATCTCTTTTGAGTCACCATCTTCAGAGATAATGATTTCATCTACTTTATGTGTTTGGTTTGCTAAAGATTTTAGGATTAATTCAAGCGCAGAAGTATTTTTGTATACAGATATTATAATCGATATTTTTAGTTTCATATTGTTTATTTGCCTTCTTTATTATTTATATTATATTTTCTGATTTTATACAATCATATACATCATTTACATTGATGAGTTTCATACATTTATTGTCTTTACAGTTTTTCATAACTTCTGTTTTATAGCAAGGGGAACATTCTAGGTTTTTACTTATGATGTTTATTTTATTGTATGGAGTTTTATATGGACTATCTGTAACTGTACTATTTGGTCCCATCAATATAAATACTTGAGTATTAAGCGCAGCAGCTATATGCCCTACAGCACTATCTGTGCAAACAACAGCTTGTGCATATTTTACAACACTATTTAGTTCATAAATATTATTTTTACCTACTAAATCGATTACATTATTTGGGTATGGTTGTAGATTTTTAAAAAAACTTTTTTCCCCTTTTGCTCCAACAATTACAACTTGAATATTTTGTGAGAGTTTTTTTATAAGTTCTACCCATGATTTATTTTCCCATGCTCTATAGTTTAAACTTTTTTTATTTACATGTGAATTACTTGGTGCTATTACTATGTATTTTTCTTGTAGATTGTACTTGCCTTTTATATCTTCAAAGGTACTATGTACCACTTTTGGAAAAGACATATCTAGATTTTTTTTTGAAACTATAGACTTAAAGTATTGTTTTTGAAGTTCACCTCTATTTAGATTTTTATCTATCTCTATATCATTAAAGAGTGCACCAACTTTTTTTTTAGCTACGATTTTTTTTAGTAAACTTTTAAATTGTTTTCCGTATTCAAAATTTATAAGTAAGTCATAAGGATTTTTTTTAGAATATTCTACAATCTTTTTTTTATCGCTACTTAGTATGTAGGGGATTTTTTTATGTTTAAGTGAAAATACCTTATTTACTCTAGTATCTTTGTTAAAAAGGGTACCACTCCCAGGAGTACAAACAAAGTCTATGATAGTATCTTGGGTATATTCAAGCTTTAATGCATCTATAACACTTGTAGCATATACCAAATCACCTAATGCTCCACAACGGATAATTAAAACAGATTTTACAGACATAGATAATACCTAAAGATTATGATTTGTCTAATTATATCTAAAATTTCTATATTTTTTGCTACAATGATAAAATCTTAAAATACACAAGGAGTGTAAATGTTGAAATATATTAACTCGATTATAATGGCTTTTGTTATTGGAGTAGTTATGAGTGGATGTGGTGGTAGTGAGCCAAAACCAAGTAGTAGTTCTGCTGTTTTAGGTATGAAAAACATATATGTAAGTTCAAAAGCAACCTATAATGGAAATATTGCTCAAAATATAAAAACTGAGTGTAAAATAGACTCTCAAGTTATTCATTGGTTACAAGCTTATGCTAAAAAACAAAATATTAACATTGTTATAGACGGTAAACCAACAGCGAATGATAGTGTTTTAAAAATCTCTATTACTGACGCTATAAGTCAAAGAGCTTTTGGTTATGGTGGGCATAACAAATATGTAACTATATCTGGAAAACTTTATGAAGGTAACAAACTAAAATCCTCTTTTATGGCTGCTAGAAGATCTGGTGGTGGATATTTTGGTGCATACAGAAGTTCATGTAGTGTTCTTGGAAGTTGTGCAAAAACACTAGGAAGAGATACAGCTTCATGGTTGAAAAATCCAACTGATGGTGCAAAATTAGGTGATGCTTACCTCATTCATTAGTAAAATTCTCTATCTTAAAAATATAAGATAGAGAACTCCCCATAGTATAAAAACTATAAGAGCAATACCCCCAAAGAGTATGGTTACTCTTAGGCTAAAGTATATAAAAAATTTAAATAGATTCATTTTTTATAGGGTACTATAACTGATGGTAGTTTTAAAGATTTTAGATACATCATACCACCTTTTAAGTTTACAACATCATAATTTAGCTGTTTTGATAAAAAATCAGATACCATAGTTGTTCTACTTCCTGTTCTACAGATAAGCGCAAAAGGTTTTTTAGTATCTACTTTTTGATTTAATTTTGTTAAAAAATTACGAACATCATAAGAACCTTTTTCATTAAAAAAGACTATAGTGATGGCATTTTTAATGATACCAGTTTCCTTCCATTCACCCTCTGTTCTTATATCTACTATGGGTATCTTAGAATCTATAATCTCTTGTGATGGGTATCTGTTAGTGATAGATGCCATTAACAATGTAGTGAAAAATATAGATGTTAGTGTGATTTTTATCAAGTTATTCTCCTAAATATAAATTAAAGTGTATAATTATAGCAACAATATGTAATGGGAGAGTATAAAAAGATGGCTGCATCTAAAAAAGTGATAGAAAATTCAAATAGATTAAGATATATAAGGGCATTGGAGCGATTTCATAAAAGTATAGTTTCATACCTTTTAAATACAGAAGAACTCTCACAAGAAAAATATACTAAAAAGATACAAAATGCTAAAAAACTTTTAGATAGGATTGATGAAGTGGCTCTTTATAAAGGGGAATTGCAAGATTTACAACTTTTAGTTAAAAAAATGATACATTTGGTTGATAGTGATAAAAATATAGACGACATAAAAGACGAAGTGTTATATGCTTCAAATCAACTAGATAAAAGTAAAAATGCCAAACGCTATAAAAAAGATAAGCATACTAAGTCTAAATATAGCGATTGGGAATAAAGTTTATAAGTACATAAACTGTGAAAGAAATATGATCATAATAACTAAAATAAATGGGAAAATATGACTTTTAAAAACTAATGGTTGTATACCAAAAAACACTTGTAAAACACCTCTAAGCCCAAGCCAAGAACCTAAAAAAGCTTTTATACTAAGTAGGATTTGAAAATTACTAAGACCATCTTCGCTTATCTCTCCAAAAACTTGAAAAAATAGGTATATTCCTGCTAAAACAGCTACTATTAGAGCTTTTGGTACAATTTTTCTAACATGTATCATAACAGCTTCTCTAGCATTTGCAGATTCTTCTTCATTAAGTGTTTGTTTTATCTTAGAGATAAAAAGATTGTCAGTAAATAAAAAACCACCATATATAAAGACTGCAAATATATGTATGGTATGGATGATAGTGTAAGTGATGATTTATCCTTTATTTTTTATGTAATCTTAGCATAAAATCTACAAAATTGTAGTAAAATAGTATATGGAAAAATTAAATTATGATGTATGTGTTATAGGTTGTGGCCCTGCTGGTTTTGCAGCAGCTATGAGGTCGTATGATTTTGATAATCATGTGTGTATAGTTGAAGCTACTCATGTTGGTGGTGCTGGAATTGCTAATGGAGCTTTAAGTTCTAAAACTATGTGGGAGTTATCTAAAGATTTTGCAACTGCTAGCAAAATAGATAGAGGTTATAGAGCATCTAGTCTTAGTCTAGATTATGAAAAAGTTCGTGATAATGTTTTTAATGCAGTAAGAGAAAAAGAGTATCAAATCCGTTCACAAATAGAAACATTTTCAAAAAAAGATGGTGTATCTAAAAGTTTAACTCTCATAGAAGGGTGGGGAGAGTTTTCTTCTCATAAAACACTCATAGTAAAGAAACATGATGGGCAAACAGTCGAAATATTAGCAAAAGATTTTATTTTAGCTACTGGTTCGACACCAAGAAAACATCCATTTTTGGAAGTAGATGGGGAGATGATTATCACATCTGATCACATACTTACACTTAAAAAATTTCCACGCGAGATACTTATAGTAGGAGCTGGTATAGTTGGATGTGAATTTGCCACTATATTTGCAGAATTTGCTCAAACAAAAGTACATTTGCTGGATTCTCAAGAGAGGGTTATCCCTTTTGAAGATGATGATGTTAGTGATTATGCTGGAAAAATGTTAGAAAATATAGGGGTAAATATACATCATAGAGCCTCACTAAGGGAGATAAAAAAGCATGACACACATATAGATGTAACACTTGACTATAAAGATGGGCATACTGATGTTATAAGTGTAGATAGCATTTTGATTTCTATTGGTCGCGTTTCAAACTTAGAAAGTTTAAAACTTGAAAATATTGGTGTTAGTGCTACAGATAGAGGACTTTTAAAAACAGATGATATGTGTAGAGTTTGTGAAAACATATATGCAGTTGGAGATATATCTGGAAATAATGCTTTAGTAAATGTAGCAGAGATGGAAGGGCGTTTTGCAGCTAAAGCGATAGAAGGTAAAACACATTTTGCACTAAGATATAGAAATATGTCAACCATAATGTTTTTTAATCCAGAGATTTCTGCGATAGGTCTAACAGAAAAAGAGTGTGTAGAACAAAAAATCTCCTACAGAGTAGTATTTTATAAACACTCTTTAGTTTCTCGTGCTATAGCTATGCGTGATACAGATGGATTTTTTAAAATGATAGTAACAGATGAAGAAAATCCTAAAGTTTTGGGTATGAGAGCAGCAGGACCACAATCAGCTGCGTCTATAATGTATATAGCTACCCTTATGGATCATAATGTAAGACTTGGAGATATTATGAAAACAGTACATCCTCATCCTAGTATGACAGAGGGGATTCAAGAGTGTATAAGAACTCTTTTAGGTAAGTCTATATTTAAACCAGAAGCTTTCCCTCAGTATATAAAATTTAAATCTTACAAAGCATAAAAGGATAAAGTAGTATGCAAGAAAAAAAACTTGATATAACTCCGGCGAGGTTGGATTTTACTCAAAGTATAACAGGACTAATATTGGCTATATTTATTATGGGTCATCTACTCTTTGAAGCGTCTATACTTATAAGTAATGAAGCTATGTATAAAGTGACTTTAATGTTTGAGGGGTACTACTTTTTTGGGCATAGGTATCCTGAGATTATTACTTTTTTAGCAATCACCATAAGTATTGTATTTATAGTTCATGCTGCTATAGCTCTTAGAAAATTTCCAGATAACTATAGACAACATAAAGTTATGAAAGAGCATGTGATAAGGATGAAACATGAAGATACTTCACTCTGGATTATCCAGATAACTACTGGTTTTATTATGTTTTTTATAGGAAGTGTACATCTATATACAATGATGGCAGAACCATCAAATATAGGACCGTTTGCATCTGCATTTAGAATAGTACAAGAGCATATGGCACCTTTATATCTATTACTTTTACTATCTGTAGTTACACATGCTTTTATAGGGCTTTATCGTTTAGCTCTAAAGTGGGGTTTTATGGAGGGTAAAAGTACAAAAGTGTCTCGTGCTAGATTTAAGTTTTTGATGAAGAGTTTTATATTTATTTATATTCTTATAGGTTTGGCATCTTTAGTAAAATATACATATATAGGA
>JAADDU010000205.1 GCA_013153755.1 Campylobacterota bacterium
ATCCCCACCTATCACTTCAAAACTAAGTAGTTTTGTTCCTTTTAAATCGTTTGGATATAAAAAAGTTAGGAGTGATTTATCGCCATCTTCTTTTTCTAGTTTTTTTATCTCTAGTTTTCGTATGTTTTTTACATCTTGTGCATTTTGAAGTATCATAGTTGTTTTTGAGATACTACTACCATAGTCTGAAACCTTGTTAAATGAAGTTTTTGCTATCTCTTGAGCATTTTGTGCATATAAAGAGATAAATAATATAAATACAAGCATTAAAGTTTTCATTTTATTCCTTTTTGAGTTTAAAGTAAACAATGTTAACATAAGAAAACTTAAATGTAAACAATGTTTACTTTATCTTTTTATGTTAAAATGTTTTTATGATTAAAAAAGAGTACCACCATGGACATTTAAAAGAAGAGTTTGTAAGGATTGCTTTAGAATTTATAGCTAAAGAAGATGCCGAAAAACTCACACTTAAAGTTTTATCAGATGCAACAGGAACCTCTCGTTCAGCTATATATAAACATTTTAAAAACAAAGATGCACTCATAGAAAAAGTTATAGAACAAGGTTTTGAGATATTTGATGAGCAAACAACAAAAATCTTAAAAGATAATTCTAAAAATCTAGTGGACAAGTTTTATCTTACTGGAAAGCTTTACATAAACTTTGCAAAAAACAACCCAAACCTATACAGACTCCTTTTTGGTAAAAAATATGCCTACATAAGAGAAGGTATTATAAGTATAAAAAATGAAGACTGTAGTGGATTTGCAATTTTAAAACAAACTGTAGAAGATGGACAAAAAAGTGGACTACTAAAAAAAGCAGATAGTTATAAACAAGCTATAGTTATCTGGTCCTCTATGCATGGACTATCATCTTTAATTATAGATGGGTTTATGGATGTTGAAGAGATTTATGAGGATGTTTATGTAAATGTTTTTGAAACTTTGTTATCTGGAATGGTGGCAAATAAAGTAAAACTTATCTCAAACATACCTTTTTTAAATCAATTCTTACAGCCAAAAATTTAAATTAATATAAAAACTACACTTAACACTCTTCACATAATCTAGATACAACTCAAAAATTTATATATAAATTATTTTAGAGATACTATATTTAATCTCTCTTATCGTTTAGATAGGGTATAATCACAAAAAAATATGGAGTAATATTTTGGTAACAACTGATGATTTAAAACAAAAAATTATAGCTGGTCTTGGCCTTGAAGATATAGAGATAGATGAGATTGAAGATGATATGGCACTTTTTGGAGATGATGGTTTAGGACTTGATAGTGTTGATGCTATAGAATTGACACTTATTTTAGAAAAAGAGTTTAATGTAAAAGTAACAAACATGGAAGAATCTGCTGAGATTTTTGCTACTCCTAACTCTTTAGTTAAATATATAAATGAACAACAAGCTCTAAAATAATCTAATTTTTAAACTATGATAAAATTAGATTTACCTCATCAAAAACCTCTAAAATTTGCAAAGCATATAGTCTGTGTAGATGAGGAAGTAGCTATAGTAAAAAATGAATTTAGTGTTGTGCCATCTTTGGGCATGCTCATAGAAGCAGCAGCTCAAAGTAGTGCTGCTTTAAATGATGATGATTTACAAGGTGCTATAGGCTATGTAGCATCACTAAAAAATATCAGACTTCATAATCAACCAACTTCTTTAGAGTTTCATATCCATATAAAACTAGGTACTAGACTAGGAAATATAGGTAATTTCTCTTTTGAATCTTTTGAGACAAAAGATAAAAACAAAGCTATAGCAACTGGTTCATTTGTTGTAGTATCAGCTTAAAAAGGCTTTACATATGTTAAAAAAACTCCTTTTAATACTTGCTATTTTCAGTTCCTCTTATGCCTTGAGCAATTTTGAAGTTGCACAAAAAAGTGAAGATGCTATTAGTGGATTTGAAGATTCTATCTCTTTGATGAGTATGGAACTTATAAACGCAAGAGGGCAAAAAAAAGTAAGAACTATGAAGATGAAAGTTCTTGAGGGCAAGGATGAAGATAAATCTCTGATGGAGTTTTTAACACCTGCTGATGTTAAGGGAACGAAATTTTTAAACTATGAACATGTGAACAAAGATGATGACCAATGGTTATATCTACCTGCACTTAAAAGAGTTAAAAGGATTGCATCTAAGAACAAATCTGGTGCTTTTATGGGCAGTGAATTTGCTTATGAAGATTTAAGTGGATTTAATGCTAAGAAGTATATCTATAGTGGTGATGCACAAGAGGTAACTCTTGATGGGGTTGAGATGTATAAAACTGTATCTAAACCTGTGTCTAAATACTCAGGATATACAAAACTTATCTCTTGGTGTGATAAAAATACATTTCTTATAAAAAAGATAGAATATTATGACAGAAAAAATGAGCTTTTAAAAGTTGCAGATTTTAGTGAGTATAAAAAGTTTGGTGATGTTTATCGTATAGCAAAAATAGTGATGAAAAATGTTCAAAATGATAAAACCACCATACTTATATGGACAAATGAGAAGATAAAAAATCATCTTAGTAAAAAAGATTTTAACAAAAGATATCTAAAAAGATGAAAATCTTATCGCTCCTTGTTTTAGGTTTTATACTTCTGTATGCTGAACTTGAAACAAAGGGGTATGTCGCACTAGAAACACAGGCTTACCTAACAGCTCCAGATACAAAACATAAAAATAACTTCACACTAAAAACAAACCTTGAACTAAACTATGAAAAAGATGATTTAACTCTTTATACAAAACTTTATGCACAACAAGATTACTATGATATGTTGGGAAGTTCTGAGCATAATGGTAGAAGTTTTGTAAGACTTGATGAGGCATATCTAAAGTATGACTTTGAAGATGATGCCCTGCAAGTTGGAAAAAGTATAAAGTTTTGGGGTGCTTTGGAGTTTATAAACATAGCAGATGATTTTAATCCTAAAGATTTAAGGGATGATATTTTTAGTAAAACAGATAAACTAGGGGTTTGGAACTTATCTTATACACATTACTTTGAAAACTCTGAACTTAGTTTGATTGTAAAACTAAACGAGCCAGACCAAAAGATGGCTGATTATCCCTATGTATATTATATCTTTCCAAGCTATATATCTTATGACAGTGATTTAGAAAAAGAAAATACCAACAGAGCCTCCGTATATCTTATATATAGTGGTTCAACAGATAGCGATTATCCTATAGACTATGCATTTATATATGAAAACGGATACGATTCTCAACGCTATTTTAACCCTGTTGTAACTGGCTCAACACTTTATAAACAACACTCTTATCTAACACATAAGTTTATCACTTATGATACTATGGTTGTGGGTGAAACACTCATAAAACTTGAAGCGCTCTATGCTAAAGTTATGGATGATGAAAAGATATCAGATTACTCTCATGTAGCTTTTGGGGTTGAACATACTTTACAAAATATATATAAAACACACTCTCTTGGACTTCTCGCTGAGTACTATAACTATGCAACTTATGAGGATAACAAGTATAGTGACTTAGAACTTTTTGAAACTATGCAAAATGACCTTTTTCTAGGTGTACGATATGCTTTTAATGATAGTAACTCTGCATCTATAGTTGGTGGTGTTGTTAAAGATTTTGAGTATAATGAAGAACTTTACTATTTTAAGTATGAGAGTAGATTTTTAGATGCACTCAAAGTTGAACTTGATTACTACTATATAGAACCATCAAATACCAAACGGACAGCTTTTGCTCTACTTAAAAGACATCAAAGAATCTCTCTTAATCTTACGTACAATTTTTAAGGAAAAATATGAAAAAATTTGTAGAAATTGTTATAAGATTTAGATGGTTTATTGCTATTTTGATCCCCCTTGTTACATTACTACTATCTACAAACTTGAAACATTTGGAGTTTGAGGGAAGTTATCGCATTTGGTTTAATGAAGATTCTAAACTTATAAAAGATTATGATGATTTTCGTTCCACTTTTGGTAATGATGACTCTTTAACTATCTCATTTAAAAATGAAAAAGGTATCTTTACAAAAGAAGCCCTTAAAACTATAGATAACATCACTAATAAACTTTGGCAAACAGAATACATAGCTAGAGTTGATTCTGTAACTAACTATCAGTATATTCATACAGATAAAGAAGATGCAGATAACATCTTAGTCGAAGATTTTATACAAGATATAGACTCTTTAAGTCAAAAAGATTTAGAACAAAAAAAGAAACAAGCATTAAAAGAAGACCTAATGCTAAATATGCTTCTATCAAAGGATGAAAAAACAACTATGATAGTGGCTAGGATGACACCAAAAGCTGGTGATGACCCAAAAGTCAGCTTCAAACTAAGAGCTGATGCACTAAAAATCATAAAACCAGAGATAGAAAAAAATGGTTATGAGTTTCATCTAAATGGTGGACCTATTATCAACACTGCCTTTATAGATATAGCTCAAAGTGATGCTAAAAAGTTCACCCCTGCATCTATCTTACTTGTTATGGTTTTAATGTTTATAATCTTTAAAAAATTTTGTGCAACCATACTAAATATATCTGTTGTTATATTTACATTTCTTATAGTTTTATCTATTCAAGTATTACTTGGATTTAAGCTAAATAATTTTACTGCAAATATTCCTGTTTTTGTGGTAGCTATCGGTGTTGCTGATGCTATGCATCTACTTTGGGTCTATTTTATGGCACGAAAAAAAGGGATGCAAAACTATGATGCTATTCACTACTCTATGCAGAAGAATTTTTTACCACTCATACTAACTTCTATAACCACTGCTATAGGTTTTGCTTCTCTTGGTATCTCAAATGTTGTTCCTATCAAAACTCTAGGTATTGCAACAGCAAGTGGAGCAATTTTAGCATTTGTCTTA
Organism: Campylobacterota bacterium; assembly: GCA_013153755.1. Next base: position 4,899 of record JAADDU010000205.1, read on the forward strand.
ACCATACTTTTTATCCCTGCCGTGTTAGCTATAATAAACCCAAAAATAAAACTTACACATACTAATGATGATGTAAAAAACAACAGCTACCCATCGAAATATGCTGACTTTATACTAACACATGATAAACTCATACTAACCATAACAACACTTTTGTTTGTTGTTATAGGTTTTGGGATTTTTAAAGTTAATGTAGATTCTAACATCATAAAATATTTTAAAAAAGATGTACCCTTTAGAGCAGATACTCACTTTATACAAGACAATCTAACTGGACCAATGACTTACGAAATCATAGTAGATTCTAAAGAAAATGATGGTATTAAAAATCCAAAATTTTTAAAAGAGATTCAAAGATTTTATGATGAATTTTATGCAAAATTTCCAGAGACTAGACATATAAGTTCACTTTTAGATGTCATAAAAACTTTTAATGAAGTTATGAATAACTCAAAAACTATACCAGATAACAAAAACCTAATAGCCCAATACCTTTTACTCTACACGCTATCACTTCCTCAAGGGATGGAGATAAATGACAAGATGGATATAGATGAAAGATTTTTAAGACTTAGTGCATCTATGAATATGGCAAATAGTTCACGAGATTTACAGATGATAAAATGGGTGCAAGAGTGGTGGAGTGCATCTAGTTATAATGGTGTTGTAAATGGGCAAACAAATATGTTTGCCCATATGCAACACGACATAACAAAAACACTTCTAATCTCCATAAGTTTAGCGATAGTTATCATCTCTATTTTGATGTTATTTATCTTTAGAAAACCTAAAATTTTACCACTCTTTATAGTTCCAAATATTTTACCCATCATTCTAGTAGTTGGTGTTATGGGATGGCTTGGAATAGATATAGATATGGGTGTAGCAGTTGCTGGTGCTATTATCATAGGAGTTGCAGTTGATGATACCATCCACTTTATGGTTAAGTATATGGAAGCTAAAAAAAGGGGAGACTCTCTAAAAGATGCGATGCACTATGTTATGCACTATGCAGGTAGTGCTATCATCTTTACAACTATCATACTAACTATGGCATTTCTTATCTTTGTGTTTAGCCATTTTAATCCAAACTACCATTTTGGTATAGTTACTGCATCTGCACTTGTTATAGCAGTATTAGTTGATTTGGTTGCTCTTCCTGCTACTATAAGTATCATCGATAAAGATAAAAAGTCCATGATACTATAAGTTTTAGCAACCTAACCCAAGTTAAGCAGCATGTAGTATTTAGATGCAGTGCATCTAGAGATAAGATTTCATATTTATCACCATATTTTCTTTAATTTTACCATTGGTTTATCTAAAATAATCCTAATAAGGTATAATTACGCACTATGAATAAACTACAAGAATACCTAAATGCTCACGACTTAAGTGAAGTACACCCATCCGATATAGCAAAAATCCTAAAAACACTTGATGATAGTGAATTTAGTGATGCCATAAAACTTGTACCAAAAGACTTGGTTGGAGACGTTGCACTTGCTCTGCCAGACAGATATTTTGATGATGTTGTTGAGTCTTTAAGTGTAGATGAACTAAGCCATGCAGTTACAGAACTAGAATCTGATGACCAACTAGAGTTTATGCAAGAGCTTGAAGAGATAGACGAAGATGTCGCATCTAAAGTTTTTCAAACACTTGATGAAGAAGACAAGCAAGAGATAACAAAACTTCAAACTTATAGTGAAGATGAAGCTGGTGCATATATGCAACTAGAAGTCTTTACTGCTAAAAAAAGTGAGATTGTTCAAGATGTAATCAAAAGATTTGCAAAACTTAGAAAAGCAAATGAGATAGAAAACGTACAAAATCTTTTTATAACAGATGATGATAATAAACTAAAGTACACCATAGGACTTGATGATTTACTGATTTTTGATTTTTCAAAAACATTACTAGAGAACATTGAACAAAGTGACGAGTGTTTTGAACCAAAAAAAGCAGTTGATACAGACAATATAAAAGATGTTGTACAAGATTTTAAAGAGTATGACTTAAGTGTTATGCCTATCGTAAATGCTTATGGTATCCTCCTTGGGCGTATCACTTCAGATGATATCTATGACATCATCAATGAACATGCAACTGAGCAGATGTATAACCTTGCTGGGGTTGATGATGATGCAGAGGAAGATGATGAGATACTAAAAGCTGGACAAAAAAGAGCTACTTGGCTTGGACTAAACCTATTAACTGCTATAGCTGCATCTTTTGTTATCTCTATGTTTTCAGATACTCTAGACAGTATGGTAGCTCTTGCTGTTTTAATGCCCATAGTAGCTTCTATGGGTGGAAATGCAGGGACACAAACACTTACAGTTGTTGTAAGACAATTAGCTTTAGGTGAAATTTCCAAAGGTGATGCTATGAGGATTATAAAAAAAGAGATAGCTATATCTTTAGGTAATGGTATCTTATTTGCTATAATTATGGGATTGGTAGCATTTGTTTGGTTTAAAACACCTATGCTGGGTGTTGTGATAGCCCTAAGTATGGTTATAAACCTTTTTATGGCTGGTTTTTTTGGTGCAACTATACCACTTTTTCTAAAAAAGTTAGATATAGATCCTGCTATAGGAAGTACTGTTATCTTAACCACAGTTACAGATGTTGTTGGCTTTTTTAGCTTTTTAGGCTTAGCAACATATATTTTATTATAAGGATTTTGTAAAAATTGGATTTACTAATATTATTTTTTGTACTCTCAGTCGGAGTGTCGTTTATTTGTTCCATATTAGAATCAGTACTTTTATCGGTAAATATGTCTTACATAGCAGTACTAGAAAAAGAGAGACCAACAGTAGGTGCACTTCTTAAACTTCATAAAGAAAACATAAACAAATCTATCGCATCTATACTCATACTAAACACCATAGCAAATACTCTTGGTGCAGCAGCAGTTGGAGCTCAAGCATCTCTTATATTTGGAAATGATGCTGTTGTTTATGTATCTATAGTTTTAACTTTTGCTATACTGTTTTTATCTGAAATTATCCCAAAAACTATAGGTGCTATTTACTGGAAAAGTTTAGCTCCTATATCGGCTCATGCTATTAGACTTTTTATCTGGATAACATACCCTATCATCTTAACCACCTTAGCAGTTACAAATAAGATTTCAAAAGGGAATGATGATGCAAATACTCTTACAAAAGAGGAACTCTTAGAGAGTATGCTAATTAGTGAAGATGAAGGTGTTATAGATGAAAAAGAATCGGATGTTATAGAAAATATACTAAATCTTGACAACATAAAAGTTGGAGAGGTATTGACACCTAGAAGTGTTGTATTCGCTCTTGATGAAAAGACTAGTATTAAAGAGATTATAGAAACAAAAGAAGATATATTTAAATTTTCAAGAGTTCCACTTTATAGAGAATCTATAGAAGAAGTTGTAGGTATAGTTATGACAAAACATATCTTTAAACAAGCATTACGGGATGATAGTGTAAGTGTTGGTTCTATAAAAAAAGAGATATTTGCTATAAATGAAAATGTACCAGTAAGCAAAGCACTTGACCTATTTATAGCAAAAAAAGATCATATGTTTTTAGTTATGGATAACTATGACCAAACAGAGGGCATCGTAACTCTTGAGGATTGTGTTGAGACCATTTTAGGTGTTGAGATAGTTGATGAAAGTGATACTACTGAAGATATGCGTGAACTTGCAAAAAACAAGATGAAACTAAAAAGAAGACAAAAAGAGATGCACAGATAAATTACCATTTGGTAATCTATCGTAACTATACTCAGAGTGATGATTAAGCTTTACGCTAAAACTTCACTCATGTCTATATTTCCACCAATTTCTTCAGCTAAAACATCCATAAGTGCAAAGAATTTATTTGAATGTTCTTCAGCATCTTGAAAATTTTTCATGATTGCTTCTTTAGATTTGTTCTTAGACATACATCCACCAGTTAGAGCACAATCAAGATTGCTATTAATCAAAGTGTGAACTGATTCATGATGTAGTTCCATCTTTTTAAAAGTTTGATTGTTTCCAAAAAGTTTTTTACCTACACCATAATACCAAAGACCAAATCCACAATGTTTAGAATCTTTTTTAAGCTCTTCAGTTACAGTTCCATTTACAACTGCTGAATAAGCACTTGATTTAAATAGTATATGATGAATCTTATATGTTGACATAAACAGTGCAAAACTACTTTGATTTGACTGCTGTGATGTTGATTTCATATCTTGCGTTAACATACCCATTGTATCTGAAAACTGGTTCATAGTATCATTCGCACTATTTGCTATGGTGCTCATAGTAGCTGCATTTTCTGAAATACCACTTGATTGTTGTTGAAGATTTTGTATAGTTATACTTATCTCTCCAGTTGCCTTACCTGTTCTCTCAGCCAGTTTTCTAACCTCATCAGCAACAACAGCAAAACCTCTACCATGCTCCCCTGCTCTTGCTGCTTCTATAGCTGCATTAAGTGCTAGTAAGTTTGTTTGATCTGCAATATCTTTGATAAGATTTATAACTGTTGTAATGTCATTAACATTTGTATCCATTTGATCAATAGCATCAACCGTATTTGTAACAAGCTCACTTAAGCTTGAAATCTCTTCTGCAGTAGCAGAAACAGCACTATAAGTTTCTTCTGCAGAATTAGATGCATTTGATGTAAGTTCAGTAACTTTAGCAAAAGCTTCTTCAGTTTTATTTATATCTGTTGTGATAACATCTAAATTACCTTTCATACCACCATTAAAAGCACCAAAAGCCGTTGAGAGTTGTCCCATAACTTTATATCGTTCATTTGCTTTCATAGATGCAACAGCTTTTTGTATAGAATTAGCAGTATCTTTATACTCACCTTTTAAACCCTCTGGGAACATACTTCTATACATATAACCCTCTGCAACAGCTTCTATAGTATAGCGTGTTTCACGAAGAATTATCTCCATTTGGTCAAGTGAATTATTTATATCCCATGCTATTTTTTCTAATGGAGTATTGTTTTTATGCAGTACAACACGATTAGAAAGTTTCCCATTTTTTACATCATCTAAAACTGCTGAAATTTTTTTCATCAATTCCAATTCATTTGCGCTTTCATTTCCCCCAAACATAGAAAATAAACTCATATTCTTGCTCCTTTTTGAAGATTTATAACAAACTCATCATACTCTAGTTTATGCTCTTCTAAAAAGTTATTAAGAAGTTTTTGAGATGCATCCATTCCACCATTTCTCTCTGCATCTAAGAGTTGTTTATATATAGGTACTATCTGATCAACAGCAGACTGAGGTGGTTTTCTTCTAACAGAGGTATAGCTTACTATATTTCCTCTACTATCTAAATCTGGTGTAATATAAGCTAAAACCCAGTAGTAACCACCATCAGCACAAAGGTTTTTAACAAAACCAAAAAACTCTTTTTTATTTTGTATAAGTTCCCATACCAGCTTAAAAGCTATACGAGGCATATCTGGATGTCTTATAAGATTATGATTTGCACCTATCAAATCAGCAGCAGGATAACCAGCCATTTTTGCAAAAATTTCATTACAATAAATGATTCTACCTCTTGTGTCAGTTTTAGAGACTATAAAGTCATCATTACTAAGAGATTTTTCATTATTTGTAATGTTTTTTGTGGCATCTTGTTTAGATAAGTTTTTATTTGCCATGTAACAATCCTTGTTTAGTTAATTATAATTAAAACAGTATATCTCAACTTTATATAAAAAATCTTAAAAAACAAAAATTGTCTTTAAAGTATGTGGTTTTACATTCCTGGTATTCTAGGAATTTTACCTAATTTAGAAAGACGACAATAAATACCCCACCCTTTTTTAAGCCAGTGACCAAAGATAGGCATAGGTATCATTTTACCACCTTTATGGTCTCTGTAAACAAAAGCAGCACCATCTCCACTATCCATTACACATAAGATATTTATATGTTCTTCATACCCTTTTCGCTCATCTGTTCCTTTTTCCATCTGTTCTATATTAAAAGCAACATTTCTAGCCATAACTTCAGCAATATGACCTTGTTTAGCTTTCCAATCAGGTCCTTGCATAGCAGCACTATCACCTATAGCAAATACTTTATAGATACCATCTTCGCTCTCTCTTGATTCATCAAAGTCGTGTTTAACTTCACAGTAATCATTTATACGGATAAGTCCTGCTTCATTCATAGGCAAATCACTGTTTGCAAACACATCATGACCATTTCCAGCAGGGATAAACATGGTAAAATCACTCTCTAGCTTTGAATCATCTTCAAAAACTATACCATCACTCTCAAATCTTTTCATTTTTATACCAAAATGTTTATTGATATTAAGTCTGTTAAAAAACATATCCATCATTTTAAGTGCTTGTTTCCCCATTCTAGCCCCTGGCTCTGCCATAGGTGCAAAAAATGTAAGCTCAAAATTATCTCTGATGCCTAGTTTTTTAAGTTGGTTGTGAACATTAAAAAGTACTTCAAATGCTGGACCACCCCTTACATTTGAAGGGTCTTTTGGATTTCCACCAAAACCCATAGCTATCTTACCACTGCCTTTTTCTATAAGTGCATCTATTCTCTCTTTGATTTTTATAGAATCCTCTGGTTTACCACAAATAGATAAAAAGTTTTCACTTCCCTCATGCTTCATCTTACCACTACCCATAGCAACGATAAGATACTCATACTCATAAGTACTGTTTTTACAGTAAACTTTATTCTCTTTACTTTTTATAGACTCTACATCATCTATAATCAGCTCAAAACCATGTGCTTTTTGTAAGTCTTGTAAAGGTACACACATATCTTCAAATTTACTCTCACCTGTTGGTATCCAAATAGATGTTGGATATATATAAAAGTAGTCTCTATTAGATATAAGAGTAACCTCAAAATCTTTTTTTCTTAAAAATATAGCAGCTTCAACACCAGCAAAACCACCACCAAGGATAAGTATCTTTTTCATTTAAAAACCTTTTTAATATAAGTCAAATTTATAAGAAATATTACATCAAGTGATGTTAAAACTATATTAAACTATTGAGTTAGTTCGTCAATTTTGGTATTATACACCATGAGTTATTTAAATTGGTTCAATACCCATGCTTCTAAGCATAAAAAAATTGTAGATAAATTAGTTAGTGATAATTATACTAAAAATATGATAGTAAATTATTTTAATTTTGATAATATGGTTAAAAAAGAAGTAGATTTTTGCCCATTATATAAAAAAAACAAAAAATGTCATGATATGGACAACTTAAACTGTTACTTATGTGCGTGTCCAAACTTTAGATTTAATGATGATTCAACTATCTTAAAAAATGACCTTAGGGTTTTAAGTAGATGCAGTGTTGGAAATGGTGCTGAATTTATAGGTAAAGAGGTAGTGCATCATGACTGTTCTAGTTGTCAAGTACCTCATCATAAAGAATTTATACTAAGCAACTTTAACAAAGACTGGAAGAAAGTCATGTTTAGATGCAATACTCAAGAGCTAGATAATATAAAAGATTAAAAAAAGGAATAAAATGTATAAAATAGTGTTATTTGTTATGATTGTTATCTCATATATTTATGCAGATACAAAAGAAGCTTTAAATGCTTACAAAAGTGGGGACTACAAAACTGCCTTTAAACTTTATGAACAAAATGCAAAAGCAGGAGACACTGTAGCTCAAAATGCCCTTAGTTATCTTTACTTCAATGGTATAGGTGTATCAAAAGATACAGATGAGGGGCTAAAATGGTTAAAAAAATCAGCTCACAATATGGATGCAAGAGCTCAATATGACTTAGCAATGATGTACCTAAGTGGAGAAAATGTTGAACAAAATAAAACTTTAGCATACACTTGGCTAGATAGTGCATCTGACCTTGGTAATGATAAAGCTCAGTATAATTTAGCATTGATGTACTATACAGGTGATGGGGTAGATGCAAATGTAACAAGGTCTGCCGAGCTTTTAGAGAGTTCTGCACTAAAAGGGAACAAAAATGCCATCAAAAATGTTGGTCGTATATATATGCAACTTTTAAAATTTGATAAGGCAAAAAAATGGCTAGAAATAGAAGCAAAAGCTGGAGATACACAAGCTTACTATCTTTTAGCAGAGATTTATTGTAATAATGATGAATTTAAAAAAGCTAAAGAATGGGCTCAAAAGTCTATAGATTCAGGTAATGAAGATGCGAAACTTCTTTGGCAAAAGTATGAACTACAAAAATACTAATATCTCAACACCAAAAGAGTTAATGAGAAGCAGATATGATGCTTTTACTCGCTGCGATTGGGACTATTTAGAATATAGTTCCACCACACAAAAAGCAGATGACTTTCATGGCATGGAATCCACAAAGTGGCTAAAACTAGAAATCTTAAATGCTAAAGATGATATGGTTGAGTTTAAAGCATATTATCAAGATAATAAAATCGTATCTGTACTACATGAAAAAAGTTATTTTATCAAAGTGGATGGTAGATGGAAGTATTCACATGGACAATATTTCGATACAAAGATGCAAAGAAATGAGTTATGTCCATGTGGAAGTGGTAAAAAATTTAAAAAATGTTGTCTTTAAGATGAAGATTTATTAATCTTCATCCTCTTCATAAAAAGTTATCTTTTGATCTTTATATATACCAGTTCCAACAGGAATAGTACGACCAATAATAACATTCTCTTTTAAATCATTTAAATCATCAACTTTAGCACTAACTGCTGCTTCAGTAAGAACTTTTGTTGTATCTTGGAAAGATGCAGCAGATATAATACTATCAGCAGCAACTGCAGCCCTTGTAATACCAACTAAGAATGGCTCAGCGATAGCTGGACGACCACCAAGACGAGTAATCTTCTCATTTTCAGCTTTAAATTTTGCTTTAGAAATAAGATCACCTTGTATAAACTTAGTATCTCCAGATTTTACAATCTTAACTTGTCTAAGCATTTGAGTAAAGATAACTTCAATATGCTTATCTGCAATATTTACCCCTTGAGAACGGTAAACTTGCTGAACTTCACTTACTAGATAATTATAAAGTGCTTTAACACCCATAATACGAAGTAACTCATGTGAAGATATGATACCAGTAGTTAAACGCTCACCAGAGTGAACAAAATCCCCAGCAGCAACAACTGCAACATGGGATTTATCTACAAAATAATCTTTTACTATACCATTGTCAGATGAGATAACTATACGAACTTTACCTCTTAATGGTTTACCAAAACTAACCACACCATCTATCTCAGATATAAGAGCAGTAGCTTTTGGACGACGACCTTCAAAAAGTTCACTTACACGAGGAAGACCTCCTGTAATATCTGATGATTTTTGAAGTGCTTTTGGTGTTTTTGCGATTATATCTGCAACTTTAACAGTTGCTCCATCATCTACAAATAAAGATGATTTAGCATCGATCGCATATCTTAAAAGTTCACCATCTTCAGTAGCTAATACTACAGTTGGCTTATACTCACTTGGGATATGATCATTAATAGCTAAACGAGTTTTACCAGTAAGCTCATCAAGTTGCTCTGTAGCAGTTGTTCCAACTATGATATCTTCATACTTAACAACACCATTTGCTTCAGAGATAACAGGATTAGAGTATGGATCCCATTCTGCAATAACAACAGAATCATCATTTGTTGGTTTTGCTATAAGTGTTTGAGCATCTACGCTAGAATCATCATCAGTAACTATAACACTTCCACGAGCTATATAGTGACGGATTGCTTCACGATTATTACTATCAACAACAGTAGCAAAAAGACCTTTTTCAACTACCTCATAACCAGCTTTTAATCCTTCAAATCTTTCTAAATAATCACCTTTTAAAATAAAGTATTTAACTATACCTTCTTCTTTTGATAATATTTTTTTAGTTACTGGTGCCCCGTTTTCTACTAAAAGCTCCGATGCATAAGGGATTCGTGAAGGAACATTCCATCCATCTTTGATAGTTTCCACAATCGATTCATCAGCATCAACTTCTTCACCATTAGCATGAGGAAAGTAATATTTACCCTCTATCTGACCAGCAACACCTGCTAATTCATTTGGTTTTGCTATCTCATTTTTACGCAATGAATAACGAATCGTATCTTTTTTAGACACAATACTTATGATTACTTCATCATGTATAGTTTGAATCTCAACACGACCTGCAAATGGTGCTTTTATCTTAGGTTCAACCAATAATACTGCTGCATTTCTTCTGTTTGCAACTATATTTTTACCCTCTTTTGAAGAGTATGTTCTAAGGTTATAGTAACGGATAAAACCTTCTTTTTCTGCAATAACTTGACGCTCTTGTGCAGTAGAAGATGCTGTACCACCAACATGGAATGTTCTTAGTGTAAGCTGAGTACCTGGCTCACCAATAGACTGAGCTGCGATAATACCAACTGCCTCACCCTTACGGATAATATATCCAGTTGCTAGATTTACACCATAACATAATGCACAGATCCCACCCTCACTTTTACAAGTTGTAGGTGTTCTTATATGTGCTGTTTTTATTCCAGCTTCTGCAATAACTTTTGCACTTACTTCATCAAGAAGTGTACCCTCTGCATATAAAATTTCATTACTAATAGGGTCTATAATATCATCTGCTAAAACACGACCATTAAGTCTGTCTTCTAACGATTCTATTAAAGTATTTTGATCTTGAATATCACTAATCTCAATACCCTCATGAGTATGACAATCATGCTCAACAATCTTAACATTTTGAGCAACATCAACCAACTTACGAGTAAGATAACCTGCATTTGCTGTTTTTAATGCTGTATCGGCAAGACCTTTTCTAGCACCGTGAGTAGAGATAAAGTACTCAATTACATTAAGACCCTCTTTAAAGTTAGAGATAATTGGTGTCTCAATAATATCTCCACTAGGTTTTGCCATAAGACCACGCATACCAGCAAGTTGTCTTATTTGAGCTGCAGAACCCCTAGCACCTGAGTCAGCCATCATATGTATAGAGTTAAAACCATCTTTATCAGTTTGTACAAGTTCCATCATCTGTGCTGCAAGAACATTATTTGTATCTGTCCAAACATCGATAATTTTATTGTATCTTTCCTGCTCAGTCAAAAGACCAGCTTCAAACTGTTTTTGGATATCTAAAACTTTATTTGTACTCTCTGCTACTTTTGTAGATTTAAACTCTGGAATTTTAATATCATCTATAGATATAGAAACACCAGCTTCAGTTGCATGTTTAAAACCTAAATCTTTAAGTCTATCAAGGAAAGCTGAAGTAACACCTACTCCACCATGTTTTTGAACATAATCAACAACCTCGTTGATATATTTTTTCTTCATAACTCTATTCCATAATTCAGCTGGAACAAAATCTGGTAGAATTGCTTTTAAAAGCATACGACCAGCCGTTGTATGGATGATACGACCATCAATTCTAGTTCTTACTTTTGCATGTAAATCAAGTGCATCATGCTCTATAGCAATCCTTACTTCATCAACATTTGCAAAAAGTTTATTGCTCCCTTTTACACCATTTTTCTCTAGTGTAATATAGTAGATTCCAAGAACCATATCCTGAGATGGTGTAGCTATCGCTTTACCAGATGCAGGAAGTAAGATATTCATAGATGCAAGCATCAATACTTTTGCTTCTGCAATAGCAGCAGAGCTTAGAGGTACATGCACTGCCATTTGATCCCCATCAAAATCGGCATTAAAAGCAGCACAAACAAGAGGATGAAGCTGGATAGCTTTACCATCTATAAGTTTAGGGTGAAATGCTTGGATAGAAAGCTTATGAAGTGTCGGTGCACGGTTAAGCATAATAGGATAACCATCAACTATCTCAGCTAAACACTCCCAAACTTCATTTGTTTTATCTTCTATCATCTTTTTAGCAGCTTTAACAGTTGTTGCATAACCCTTATCTTCAAGTTTAGCAATCAAATGTGGCTTAAATAGCTCTAATGCCATCTTTTTAGGAAGTCCACACTCATCCATTCTTAAAGATGGTCCAACAACGATTACAGAACGCCCAGAGAAGTCAACACGCTTACCAAGTAAGTTTTGTCTAAAACGCCCTTGTTTACCTTTAATAATCTCACTTAAAGATTTAAGTGGACGTTTATTTGCACCTTTTACTGCATTTGCTCTTCTACCATTATCAAACAGTGCATCTACAGATTCTTGAAGCATTCTTTTTTCATTACGAACAATAATTTCAGGTGCTTCAAGCTCTACAAGTCTTTTAAGTCTTTGATTACGGTTAATAACACGACGATACAAATCATTTACATCACTAACTGCAAATTTACCACCATCTAAAGAAACAAGTGGTCTTAAATCTGGTGGAAGAACAGGTAAAACTGTAAGCATCATCCAAGCAGGATTGTTACCACTATTTAAAAATGATTCAATAACTTTAAGTCTTTTAGCTATAGTTTTTCTTTTTGCTTCAGATTTTGTTGCTTCTATGTCTTCTTTTAGTTGAGTAAATAAGTCAACTAAATCTATGTTATCTAGTAAATCACGAACAACTTCTCCACCCATGCGAGCTTTGAAGCCTAGTTCACCAAATCTTTGAACAAGTGTTCTATACTGCTCTTCATTTAATACATCATACTTAAGAACTGGTGTTTTTGCTTCAGCATCATAATATGCTTCACCACCACTCTCAACTATATACGCTTCATAATAAAGTACACGTTCTAAATCTTTCATTTTGATACCAAGTAAAGTACCAATTCTTGATGGTAAAGAAGAAACATACCAGATATGTGCAACAGGAGTTACTAGCTCAATATGCCCCATACGGTTACGGCGAACTTTTGTAGATGTTACTTCAACACCACACTTCTCACATACAACACCTTTATAACGCATCTTTTTATATTTACCACAAAGACACTCATAGTCTCTTACAGGTCCAAAGATTTTTGCACAAAAAAGGCCATCACGTTCAGGTTTAAGTGTACGGTAATTGATAGTTTCAGGCTTCTTTACTTCACCATGACTCCAAGACATAACCTTCTCAGGTGCAGCTAAACGAAACTGTAGCTGTTTTATATCTTTTGGTCTATTATTTTCTGTTACTTCAATAGGAACTAGTTTACTCATCGTCTTGCACCTCGTCAAAAATCTCTACATCAAGAGCTAAAGCTTGAAGCTCTTTTGTTAATACAAATAGTGTCTCAGGGATACCACTTGCTGGAATCAACTCACCTTTTGTTATCGCTTTATAAGCACGAACACGACCATCAACATCATCAGATTTGATAGTTAACATCTCTTTAAGAACTGCAGAAGCTCCATAAGCTTCAAGTGCCCAAACTTCCATCTCGCCAAATCTCTGACCACCAAATAGTGCTTTACCACCAACAGGTTGTTGTGTTACAAGAGAGTATGGTCCAGTTGAACGAGCATGGATTTTTTCATCAACAAGGTGATGAAGTTTAAGAATATACATGTAACCAACATTTACACGCTCTTTTATTTTTTCACCAGTAAGTCCATTGTAAAGAACAGTTTTTCCATCTGTATCCATTTTTGCTAGTTCAAAAATCTTTTCAAACTCTCCAGCATCTACACCCTCAAAAATAGGAGTTGCAAATCTTACACCTTTTGACCAGTCACGAGCATAACCTAAGAACTCATCATCGCTCATATCTCCGATAACTTTAGATGCATTCATCAGTCCTGCAACATCAGAAATAGCTATCATTTTAGCTCTAAGATTATCTATAAAATCTTTTTGTTTTGTTTCAAACTGTTCTAATATTTGGTTACCTAGTTCACGACCAGCCATACCAAGGTGCATCTCTAAAATTTGACCAATATTCATACGAGATGGAACCCCAAGTGGATTTAAACATACATCAACACTTCTTCCATCTTCCATATATGGCATATCAACTTCTGGTACAATTGTAGAAACAATACCTTTGTTTCCGTGACGACCTGCCATCTTATCACCAACTTTTAGTTGTCTTTTTGTAGCTATATAAACTTTAACATACTTAACAACACCATTAGCTAAAATATCGTCTTTTTCTAAAATATTAAGTTTTTCTTCATGCTCATCTCTAAAAAGTCTTTTTTCTTTTTGAAAATAATTTTTAGTTTTGTTATATTCATCTTGAATTTCACTAGAAAATGATTTAACGATAGCATTCATAGCAAAGCGATTAACAGATACTAAATCTTTTGCATCTATTATATCTCCAGCTTTATACTCATTTTCTGCTATTTTAATATCACTTACAAGAGCTTCTCTAGTTAAAAGTTTTGCTACACGGAGCATCTCTTCTTTATCTATCATAAGAAGTCTATCGTAATGTTCGCGCTCTAAATAATCGCGTTCCTCTTTTTCAAGTTCTAATGCACGAGGATCTTTGTCATAACCTTTTTTAGTAAAGATTTTAACATCAACTACTACACCTTCCATAGATGGTGGACAATATAGAGATTTATTGATAACATGACCAGCTTTTTCACCAAAAATAGCACGAAGTAGTCTTTCTTCTGGTGTTGGTTTTACTTCCCCTTTAGGACTTACTTTACCAACTAAGATCATACCACCACTAATTTTTGTACCAATTTTAACGATACCACTCTCATCAAGATGAATTAGCTCATCATCTCTAACATTTGGTATATCACGAGTAATCTCTTCAACACCATGTTTTAGCTCTCTTGCTTCAAGTTCTTTTTCATAGATATGAACTGAAGTAAAAGCATCCTTACGGATAAGTCTCTCACTTATTACAATTGCATCCTCAAAGTTAAAGCCATTCCAAGGCATAAAAGCAACCATAGCATTTACACCAAGAGCCAACTCACCTTGATCCATATTTGGACCATCTGCTATAACTTGACCTTTTTCAACCTTTTGTCCAACTTTTACAATTGGTTTTTGTGCAAATGATGTGTTTTGATTGGTACGAAGGTTCTTTTGTAGTGGATAATAATCTATATAGATATCTCCATCATCATCACCCATAACATAGATATGTTTACCATCAACTTTCTCAACTACACCACTTCTTTTAGCTTTTACACACTCCCAAGAATCTCTTGCAACAAGTTTTTCAACACCTGTTCCTACCATAGGAGCATTCGGGCGAAGTAGAGGTACTGCTTGACGTTGCATATTTGAACCCATCAATGCACGGTTTGCATCATCATGTTCCAAAAATGGAATAAGAGAAGCTGCTACACCAACAACCATATGTGAAGACAAGTCAGCGTATTCACATTCAGTAGGTGGTCTCATTAGTATCTCACCATCTTGTCTAACTGTAATTATATCACTTAAGAACTGGCCATCTTTATCCAACTTATTTGAAGCTGCTGCAATTTTAACACCCTCTTCTTGTGTAGCCGTAAGATAGATAACTTCATTGGTTACTTTTCCATCTTTCATCACTTTATAAGGTGCTTCTATAAAACCATGCTCATTTACTTTAGAATAAGTTGCAAGAGTATTGATAAGACCGATATTTTGCCCCTCTGGAGTCTCAATCGGACAGATTCTACCATAATGAGTTGGGTGAACATCACGCACTTCAAATCCGGCTCTCTCTTTTACAAGACCACCCTCACCTAATGCAGATAAACGACGTTTATGTGTAACTTCTGAAAGTGGATTAGTTTGATCCATAAACTGAGAAAGTTGTCCACCAGAAAAAAATTCCATGATAGTACTTGTTATCATTTTTGAGTTAATCAAATCATGTGGCATAAGTTCTGCCATAGGTCCACTCATAGTTGAGAGTTTATCTCTTATAGCTTTTTGCATCTTAACAAGACCATTATGAAGTTCATTTCCTAAAAGCTCACCAATTGAACGAATACGACGATTTCCTAAATGATCTCTATCATCTATATGACCCTGACCATTTTTAACTTTTATTACATATTTAACAGAGTTAATAACATCTTCATGTGTCAAAACAGTTATATACTCAGGTATATTAAGACCAAGTTTATGATTCATTTTCATACGACCAACTTTTGTCAAGTCATATCTTTCAGGATCAAAGAAAAGTTGATTTACAAAGATTTTTGCTGCTTCTTTTGTTACAGGTTCACCAGGACGCATAACTTTATATATACGAATCGCTGCTAAATCATTTTCATCTTCTATCTCTTCAGTTTGTTTTAAAAGTTTTAAAGAATCTGCATCTGCATTGAATGCATTTATAATAGAACCATCAACACCATCAGCTAAATCATTTGCAATTTTAAAAGATTCTACACCAATTTCTGCCATCTTTTTAAGTTTAGTTTCATCGATATGAGTCATAGTATCAAATAAAACTTCACCTGTTTCAGGATCAATAATAGGCTCAGCTAAATAACGTTCTAATAACACTTCTAATGGGTACTCTACAGAGTTCAAACCATCATCTATAAATTTTTGTGCTTTTTTAGAAGATAATCTTTTTCCAGAAAGTAAAAGAACATTACCATCCGTATCAACTAAATCATAAGATAGTCTTGATACAAAATCACTTGGATTAAAATTCATAGAAAACTTATTATCATCTATCTTTATTGTTTGAATTGGATAAAACATTTTTAAAATATCTTGTTTTGAGTAACCTAAAGCTCTAAACATAATAGTTACAGGAACTTTACGGCGCTTATTGATTCTCATATATAAAATATCTTTTGGATCATACTCAAAATATAACCATGAACCACGGTCTGGAATAATTTGACCTGTATATATAAGTTTGTTTCCTGCAGTAGTTGCTTCTTCTTCTTTAAAAATTACACCAGGAGATCTGTGAAGTTGATTTACAACAACACGCTCTACACCATTGATAATAAAAGAGGTTCTCTCAGTCATAAGTGGAATATCACGAACAAAAATAGATTGTTCTTTTATATCTTTAACACCAAGCTTTTCTTTAG
>JAADDU010000186.1 GCA_013153755.1 Campylobacterota bacterium
AAATCTTCCATACTCATCTGAGACCACACTATTGTATTTTGGTGCTATCTCTTTACCGTTTTCATCTTGTTTTATATCTATAATAACTTCTTCTTCACTTGTATCAATATATCGTGAAATATTAAGGTTATAGTCATTCTCAACTATTTCACTCATATCTACAACTCTCATAAACTTGTCTATTGTCTGAAGCCCATCATACCCATCAACTATTTTTTTGATATTTTCTTGTGTCAGAGTGGTTTGATTTTTGCCGTCTTTGTATTCACTTGAAGCATCTATGAACACTACTTTGTTTTTTAGATTGTCGGCTTTGCTTTTGTTGATGATGATTATACTCGCTGGTATGCCTGTGTTATAAAACAGCTTCTCAGGAAGTCCAACTATCGCTTCAATGATGTCATCGTTTAGTAAGCCTTGTCTTATTTTCCCCTCAGTTCCACCACGAAACAATATACCGTGAGGAAGAACAACACCCATACGACCATCATTTTTTAAAACACTTACCATATGCTGAACAAATGCTAAATCTCCATACCCACGTGGAGGTATGCCATACTTAAATCTTCCATACTCATCTGAGACCACACTATTGTATTTTGGTGCTATCTCTTTACCGTTTTCATCTTGTTTTATATCTATCTCTGCTGGATGCCACCACTTTTTAAGTGAAAAAGGTGGATTTGCTATAACTCTGTCAAAAGTCATAAGTTCGCCATTTTCTAAGTGTTTTGGAGCAGAGAGAGTATCTCCTTTTTCTATACTTGCCTCTTTGAAGTTATGAACAATCATATTGATTTTACATATAGCCCAAGTTCCAAGGTTTTTCTCTTGACCGTAAAGTTTAGCATCTACATACTTACCAACAACTCCACCATTTGCTTTGATATGGTTAGCACTCTGTATGAGCATACCACCACTTCCACAAGTAGGGTCGTAGATGCTATTTCCTGCTTCTGGTTTTATAAGTTTCACTACAAGATTAACTACCTCTTTTGGAGTGTAAAACTCTCCACCTTTTTTTCCACCATCATCAGCAAATTCACGGATTAGGTATTCGTAAGCACTTCCTAGTATGTCGGGATTGTCTAAGTGTTCGTTTGCAAGAGAGTATTTGTTAAAGTGTTGTAGAAGTCGTGCTAAAAGTTCATCTGGAAGTTTCTCTGTATCTCCAAAATGAACAGCAGTCATCACACCTTCAAGTTGTGGGTTGTTATCTTCTATAAGTGAAAAAGCCTTATCAAGAGCTTGACCAATATTCTCAGTCTTTTTAGTTAGCTCAGACCAATAAGCATCAAAGGGAATAAAAAATTGATGGTAGTCTTCATCTTCAGTAGCAACTTCAAAACTTACACCATCATTAGCAACAGCGATATTTGCTTCTTCAACAAACTGGTCATTGGCTCTCTTTAAAAAGAGTAAGCCAAATATATAGTTCTTAAAATCGGAACTATCTATATGCCCTCTCATCAAATCAGCACTATCCCATAGCCATCGCTCTAAGGTTTCAAGTGTAAGTTTGTTCATACTTTTAAATCCTGTAAATTATAATTTATCTATTATACAGGATTTTTGTTTAAAACTATTTTTTAGACTCTTTTAAAGTATCTGCGATTAAAAATGCCAACTCTAAAGACTGGTCTGCATTTAATCTTGGGTCACAATGTGTATGATAACGAGAACTTAAATCTTTCTCTCTTACAACAAAAGAACCACCTATACATTCTGTTACATTTTTACCAGTCATCTCTAAGTGTACACCACCACCAACAGTTCCCTCAGCACGATGTACTTGGAAAAACTGTTTCATCTCTGCTAAAACATCATCAACAGGACGAGTTTTATAGTTGTTTGATGATTTTATAGTGTTACCATGCATAGGGTCACAACTCCAAACAACATTCATCCCCTCTTTTTCTATCGCACGGATAAGTTTTGGCATATTATCACCAACTTTACCAGCACCCATTCTAACTATGATATTTAATCTACCAGCTTCATTTTGTGGGTTAAGTGTTTCACAAAGTCTTACTAAATCATCAGTATCCATAGTTGGTCCAGCTTTTACACCTATAGGATTATTTACACCTTTTAAAAACTCAACATGTGCACCATCAAGTTGACGAGTTCTATCACCTATCCACAACATATGAGCAGATGTATCGTACCAATCACCACTTATAGAGTCTTTTCTAGTAAAAGCTTCTTCATAAGGTAGTAAAAGTGCTTCATGTGATGTATAAAAATCTGTTTCTCTTAAGTTTCTATATGTTTTAGATGTGATTCCACAAGCTTGCATAAACTTTAAAGAGTTTTCTATCTCTTCTGCTAATTTTTCATACTTTTCAGATACTTCACTTTTATGTGCAAAATCTAAATTCCACTTATGAACTTGATGTAAATCAGCTAAACCACCTGTAGCAAATGCACGAAGTAGATTTTGAGTAGCAGAAGCTTGATTATAAGCTTTTATCATTCTCTGTGGGTCTGGCACACGAGCCTCTTTAGTAAACTCTACACCATTTATAATATCTCCACGATAAGAATCTAGTGTAACACCATCAAATGTTTCTGTATTACTTGAACGAGGTTTTGCAAACTGACCAGCTAAACGACCAACTTTTACAACGGGAACACCACCTGCATAAGTCATCACAACTGCCATCTGCATCAAAGCTTTAAAAGTATCACGGATATTATCAGCATGAAACTCACTAAAACTCTCAGCACAGTCTCCACCTTGAAGTAAAAAAGCATTTCCAGATGCAACATCTGCTAACTGATCTTTTAATCTTTTAGCTTCACCTGCAAACACTAAAGGTGGAAAATTTTCTAACTCTTTTAACACTTTGTTCAATTTATCTTTGTTTGGATAAGTTGGTTGTTGTAAAATTGGTTTGTTTCTCCAACTTGTTGGACTCCAAATACTCATAATAAAACCTTAAATTAAATTTTTGTAATTCTACATTAAAATATATTAATTTGACATGATAAAAGCTTTTTTTATGATTAAACATGTATAATGACAAAAGATTTTGATAGGAAATAATTATGCAAAAAGATAAACTTATCTCTATAGCAAATAAAATGTGTAAAGAACTATCTATAATTATAGAGGATAAAAATGCCACTAAAGAGCAAGTAGTAAGTTATCTTCAAGAATCAGCACAAATTATTTTAAATACAAATATTCAAACTTTAGATAATATAAATTTCACACAATCAACTTTTGAGAATGCTTATAAAGAGATAGCTGAGAAAAGTCTTTCTTCCTATACAAATACAAATGAAAATATAAAAAAACTAACTCAAGTCCAAGAAATCACATTACAAGAATACGGTACAAAACATACGGACTTACCAACTTTAACAGAAAAATTTGATGAAATCAAAAAACACATGACAGATGAAGTCACAAAAGCAAATGAAATCATTACTGAACTAATCAATCAAGTAAAAAATTTAGAAAAAAAGTCAAACTTAGATTCTTTAACAAAGGTTTACAATAGAAGAGCAATGTCATCATACCTAAATAACATATGCTCAAATAACAACAATCTATATAATTTTCATCTACTTATGTTAGATATAGATGATTTTAAAAAGATAAATGACATGTATGGGCATATTGTTGGAGATAAAGTATTAATCTTTGTAGGAAACATACTTAAAAAAACATTAAGAGATGGCGATAAAGTTTTTCGTTATGGTGGTGAAGAATTTATTATTGTTTTAAATCGTACAGATACAAAAAATTGTGATAAAATTGCAAATAGGCTTCTTAGTTTAATAAGAGACAATCAACTTATTTATAAAGATGAAGGCCTAAGTGTCACCATAAGTATAGGTATGACAGAATATATACAAGGCGATACACCTGATTCTATTATAGAAAGAGCAGATAAAGCTCTATACAAAGCCAAAAACAATGGCAAAGATCAAATTTATATGGAAGTGAGATAACATGGAATTAAACTATTTCGACATTGTGGTATCAGTAATCATTTTACTGTTAGGACTTAAAGGTATACTTAACGGGTTTTTCAAAGAGGTTTTTGGACTTATTGGAATAATCGGTGGTTTGTTTGTAGCATCAAGAGTAGGTAACGAAGTTGGTCAATACTTAAGTGACATGTTTTTAAAACTGGAAAATGTATCTGCCATAAATTTTACAGGTTTCTTAGCTACATTGGCAGTTTTTTGGTTATTTATGATTTTTATTGGCGTAATCTTCAAAAAACTAAGTTTTCTTAGTGGACTAGGCATCATAGACAGAATTTTAGGGTTTGTTTTTGGTGCAGGTAAATTTTTCCTTATTGCTGCTGTTATTGCAAATGCAGCGTATAGTATTAAAGTTGCAAAAAGTGCTATTGATGAAAGTTTAGTAAAAAACAGTGTTGTTTTTCCTATTTTAGTTCAAACTGGTGCTTTTATCATGAAACTTGACCCTGTTGAAGTTAGTCAAGATATAAATGAAACTATAGATAAAGTTACTGATGATATCTCAGATAAAGTTGTTGAAAAAACAAAAGAATCTGCAAAAGAGGTCGTAGAAGAAACAAAAAAAGAACTTAATCTAGTTACAGAAGAACAAAACAAAGAAGAAGAGAATTAAGAATGTCAATAGTTACAACTGATTTTAAAAACAGAACTGTTGAATATGAACAATTACTTAATGATTTTAAATCATTACTTAAAAAAAACTCTCTAAAATTCACCATACAAAGAGAAGTGATTTTAGAGACTCTTTATAACTCTGATGAGCATCTAACTCCAGAAGCACTTCATCACCTTATACAAGAAAAATTTCCAGATTTAAAAACTGGTATAGCAACTGTATATAGAACTCTTTCTCTACTAGAAGATTCAAATATGGTTACTTCTTTATCTTTTGGAGCTCAAGGTAAAAAATATGAACTTGGTGCAAAAAACCACCATGACCATCTTATATGTGTTGAATGTGGAAGCATAACAGAATTTGTAGATGAACAAATAGAAGAAAGACAACATCATATAGCAGATGAGCTTGGTTTTAAGATGCAGGACCATTCTATGCAAATATACGGCATTTGTAAAAAATGCCAAACTAACTAATTTTAAGGAAAAATATTGGCTTTTGAAAACAAATTTATACAACAAAGAATCGAAAAATCAGAGTTACTAAAAGAAGCAGGGTTTAATCCTTATGCAAATGACTCTAAAAGAAACACTACGATTGAAAAATATTTAAATGTAAACTCTGATATAGAAGATAAAGAAGATAAAAGAGATGAACACCGTCACTATATAGTTAGTGGTAGAATTAAATTTCTTAGAATCATGGGAAAAGCAAGTTTTGTTAAGATAGAAGACGAAAGTGGAATGCTGCAAATCTATGTAGCAAGAGATAATTTAGCTGAAGGGTTTTATA
>JAADDU010000049.1 GCA_013153755.1 Campylobacterota bacterium
TATAGCCATCTCTATACCATCCATTCGTGGCATTCTTATATCGGTTATCACTATGTCTGGTTTATATTTTTTATATAACTCTAAACCTTCCATTCCATCACTAGCAGTATAAAGTGTTTTAGAAACTCTTTTTAGAGCTCTAGCATACCCATCTCTTACATCATCTTCATCTTCAACATATAAAATACTTAGTTGTTGAGTATAATTTTCCATAACAAACACCTTTCTTTTTATATTTTACTCCAATTATTTTTAACTAAGTATAAATTTATGCTTCATTAGTTTAATTTGATTAAAATACCCTTTTTAACGAAAGGCTACAAATGAAAAAAATCATTCAAATTTTAGGTTCTATGAAAACTATGGCTATCCTTATGTCAATCTTTGCTATTGCTATAGGTTATGCTACTTTTATAGAAAATGATTACGGTACTATGACAGCAAAAGCTGAAATTTATAATGCAAAATGGTTTGAATACCTTTTGTTTTTTCTTACTATAAATCTTATATTAAATATATATAACTATAAAATGTATACACTTAAAAAAGCTCCTATCTTTATCTTCCATGTTGCTTTTATCATCATCATTATAGGGGCTGCTATTACTAGATATGTTGGTTTTGAGGGTAGTATGCACATACGTGAAGGTGATAGTGCATCTACTATGATAAGTTCAGAAACTTACTTTACACTAAAAGCAAAAGTTGCAGATGAGATAGTATCTACATCAAAATCTCTTTATTTGTCTAAAAAAAGTCATAATGATTTGAGTGCATCTGTTGAGGTGGCAGGTAAAGATGTAGAAGTTAAACTTATAGAGTATATCCCAGATGCGATGGAAACAACTGTTGCTAGTAAAACTGGTAGAGCTATAGCATCTATGATGGTTACAGGTACCGGTAAGGGTGAACCAATCACTTTGATAGAGGGAGAATCTTATGATAGTGGTAGTTTTGTTTTAGATTTTAACTCGGGTAAAAAGTTTAACAAAATGGTTATAAAACTTTTTGTAGAAGATGGTAAATTTTTTATGAATCATACTTCTGATTTGTCTTTTTTAAAGATGGATACAAAAAAAGATGGAATCCTAAAAGCGAATGCTAAAGATATAGTAGCTACTAGAACATTGTTTAGCACACAAAATGGTGGTTTTGTACTTCGTCAGTTTTTACCTCATGCAACTAGAAAAATCATCTCAAATCCAAATGCTTCTGCTCAAAGACCAGAGTATGATGGGTTAAGATTTAAAGTGAGTGTTGGAGATAAATCAAAAGATATATTGATATATGGACAAGCTGGTAGAATGGCTAAAGAGTATGGTGTGAATGTTGATGGTGTTAGTGTTCATATCTCTTATGGTTCTCAAGAGATAGGTTTACCTTTTTCTATATACTTAAAAGATTTTGTTTTAGATAGATACCCTGGTTCTATGAGTCCAGCATCTTATGCAAGTGAAGTTATACTTATAGATAAAGAGGAGAACTTAGAGATGCCATATAGAATTTTTATGAACAATATTTTAGAACATCGTGGATATAGATTTTTCCAAGCATCTTATGACATGGATGAGGGTGGAACAGTTTTATCTGTAAACCATGACCCTGGAACTTTGCCATCATACATAGGCTACTTTCTTTTAGCAGTTGGTATGTTTTGGTCATTGTTTTCTAAAAAGTTAAGATTTGCACAACTACTTAAAAAAGCTCAAAAAGCAAGAGAAGCAAACATAGTTGGAATGTTTTTAGTAGTTGCTTTAATGATTAGTGCAACACCATCTTTTGCCCAAGAATTACACCCTAGTTTAAAAACTATACTTGCTTTTGATAAAACTCACGCATCTAAATTTGGTAAGTTAATCATCCAAGATAGTGGTGGTAGGATGAAACCTATGGATACACTCTCTACAGAGATTTTAGCAAAGATGCATAGAGGTTCAACTTTAAAAATTGCTGAGCATGAACTAGATGCAAGTCAAGTTATCTTAGGGATGATGTTAAAACCTGATGCATATCGTGATGTTAAAATGATATACACAAGAAACAAAGAGATAAACAAGCTCATAGGTACAAAACTAGATGCAAAGTATGCTTCTTTTTCGCAATTTTTTGATGACCCTATAAATATGAGAGGTTATAAACTCTCTCAAGTGGTTGATAAAGCAGTTCGTAAGGAAGCAAAACATAGAAATATGCTTGATAAATCTGCATTAAAAGTAGATGAGAGAGTAAATATAGCATACGCAGTATATACAGGCTCTTTGATGAAAATGTGGCCAAAACCAAATGATATAAATAACAAATGGTATCCAACTATAGAAGCACTTAAAACTTTTTCACAAGAAGATGGTGAAAAGTTAAGAGAGATTGCAGTTGAATATTTTACATCTATTGATAAAGCTATATCTAGTGGTAATTGGGCAGATGCAGATAAAGCAGTAGATAAAATCATAGCATACCAAAAAGAGTATGGTGCAAAGGTTTATCCGTCTCAAGGTAGGATAGATGCAGAGGTTTTTTATAATCAAGCTCATATATTTGAAACACTATACCCTTACTACCTTTTACTTGGTTTTATACTTTTAGTGTTAAGTTTTATAAAAATCATCAAACCAAAGTTCAACATAACTATCTTTTCAAAGATAACTTTAGTACTTCTTAGTATATTTTTTGTAGCACATACTTTTGGTTTGGGACTTAGATGGTATATATCTGGTCATGCTCCATGGTCAAATGGTTATGAGTCTATGATTTATATCGGTTGGGCTACCATACTAGCTGGTTTTATCTTCTCAAAACGCTCCCCTATGACTATGGCATCTACTGGGATTTTAACTGGACTTATCCTTTTTGTAGCGCATCTAAACTGGATGGATCCACAAGTGACAAACTTAGTACCTGTTTTAAACTCATACTGGTTGAGTATCCATGTTGCTACTATTACAGCTAGTTATGGTTTCTTAGGTCTTGGTGCTTTACTTGGGTTTATAACTATCATCTTATTTATATTAAAAAATAAAAAGAATGATGTACAACTTTCATGGTCTATAAAAGAGTTAAATGCCATAAACGAGATGAGTCTTATGGCTGGACTTGTTTTACTTACTATAGGAAACTTTTTAGGTGGTGTTTGGGCAAATGAATCTTGGGGACGCTACTGGGGTTGGGATCCAAAAGAAACTTGGGCATTAGTTAGCATCATTGTTTATGCAGTTGTAGTGCATCTAAGATTTATAAAGTCTATATATAGTGAGTTTAACTTTGCTGTTATCTCACTTTTAGCATACAGCTCTGTTATCATGACATATTTTGGGGTTAACTACTATCTTGCTGGGCTTCACTCTTATGCAAAAGGTGACCCTGTACCTATCCCTGACTTTGTACCTGTAACTTATGCAGTTATCTTCATTGTGATTGCTTTAGCGTATAGAAAAAGAAAGTTAGCATAGGAGTTTATGATGGAGTTTAAAGGATTTTCTAAAAAGACACTTTCCTTTTTAGACTCCATTCGTAAACATAACGATAAAGAGTGGTTTGAAGAGAACAAAGATACTTATGTAAAACTTATACTTGAGCCTTCTAGGGCTTTTGTAGAGGAGTTTGGAGAGCATCTAATGGCATTAGAGCCAACCATAAACTTCTCTCCAAAAGTTAACAAATCACTTTTTAGAATCTACCGTGATACAAGACGCCCAGATGCTATCGCCATCCCTATAAAACACCGTATAGGACTTATATTTTGGCAAGGGCAGGGTAGTCGGATGCAAAACTCCTCTTTTTATCTTCACTTCTCCCCAGATGAACTTTTCGTAGCAGTTGGTGTAAGATGGTTCGAGAAGCCTATGTTAGATGCATATAGAGAGTATATAAAAGATGATACTCGTAGAAAAAAACTAGCAGATATATTAGAAAATATAAATGCAAAAGGTTATAAAACCATAGAAAAAGGGTACAAACGCTACCCAAAAGGTTTTAACAAAGATATGCCAAATGTAGATTTAGCCCTCTACAAAGGGATGGCAACATACAAGATTTTAGACCCACACCTCATAGAAGATGGAGAAAAACTTATAAGTACACTCTATAAAATCTATGAAGAGATGCTACCCCTCCAACAACTTATGTATGAGGTTAGTTTGAGGGTTAAAAATGCCTAAAAACATATTTGACTACACTCTCCCAAACTTAGATGCAGAGGTATTTACAACACATCTAAAAGATGAAAATGTGGAGATAAAGACGATAGTGAGTAACACCTTAAAAACTCCACAAACATTTGTGCAAGATTGTGATGAGTGGGTTGTTGTTTTACAAGGTTGTGCTAAAATAGAGCTAGATGCAGTGGTACATAAACTAAAAAAGGGCGATACTCTTTTTATACCAGCAAATAAAAAACATACACTTTTAAAAACCAGACAAGTTGTCGTGTGGTTAGCAGTTTACATAGGGAAAAAATGAAAAAAGAAGCGATAATATTACTTAACATGGGTGGACCAAATAACCTTGATGAAGTGGAGATGTTTTTAAAAAATATGTTTAATGATAAAAACATACTAACGATGAAAAGTAATCTTTTAAGAAAACTTGTTGGTGGGATGATAGTGTTTAATCGTGCAGAATCTTCACAAGAGATATACAGAAAACTAGGTGGTAAATCTCCCATAGTAGAGCATACGAAAAAACTTGTAAAAAAACTACAAGATAAAGTAGGAGAGGGTGTTATGGTTGATTTTGTGATGCGATATACTCCACCATTTGCTCATGAAGTTATACAAAGATTAAATGAACATGACATAGAACATATATATCTTATACCTTTATATCCACAATACTCCACAACCACTACAAAGTCATCATTGGAAGATTTTGAAGAGTGTTATGCAAAAGATGGTTTAGATGCAGTGCTTTTTGAGGTAAAACACTTTTTTCAAAACCAAACTTATAACAAAACCATCATACAAAATATAAAAGATAAGATGCAAGATGCTAAGTATGAAGATTTTGATATGGTATTTTCAGCTCATGGACTCCCTCAAAAGATAGTAGATGCAGGGGATAGCTACCAAAATCATGTGCAAAAACATGTAAAAATACTCCAAGAGATGTTAGATGCAGAGGGTATGAAGTTTAAAGATGTTCATCTAGCTTATCAGTCAAAAGTTGGACCTATGAAGTGGCTAGAGCCATCTTTAGATGATAAATTAAAAACTATAGATACTAAAAAGGTTATCATTTTCCCTATAGCTTTTACCATAGATAACTCTGAGACAGATTTTGAGCTTGAAGTGGAGTATAGAGAGATAGCAGATGAGTTAGGTTTTAAAGACTACAGAGTTTGTAGATGTGCTAACGATAGTGATACATTTGTGGATGCACTATATGAGATATATGAGAAGATGAGATAG
>JAADDU010000052.1 GCA_013153755.1 Campylobacterota bacterium
CCAAATGGAGAACTACAAGAGCATCTAGGTAACAAAGAGGAGCTTATGATAGTTGATATGGAGCATAGCGAGGTAGTACAATCAAGAAGAGCTTGGGGATTTAAAGATGCACTTAGTAAAAGGAACTCGAAATGATGAAATATTTTCATCGTCAAGTACAACTTTGGGGAGAAGATACTCAAAAACTTCTACAAACTAAAAAAATCACCATTGTAGGCTCTGGTGGACTCGGCTCGTCTCTAGCTTTTGCACTAGGCTCTAGTGGAATCGGTGAGATTCATATGATAGATTTCGATGAAGTAAGCCATCACAATATCCACAGACAAATCGCTTTTAAGATAGGTGATGAGGATAAAAACAAAGCCGTAGTAAATGCCAAACTCATAGAACAAAGATGCCCTTTTACAAAAGCTATACCACATGAGTGCGATTTTAATGAATGGAGCAAAAAAAACATAGAAGTTGACCTTATCTTAGATGCAACAGACAATCTACAAACAAGAGCAGATATAAATACCTATGCAAAAGAGAAAAATCTACCTTGGGTATATGGAAGTGTTGAAGCTTTTCATGGTCAAGTCGCTTTTATAGATGCTTCATCTTTTAGCGATGCTTTTAAGATAGTGCAAAAAACTCCAGAAGGGATAACAACCCCTATAGTGATGCATATAGCATCACTTCAAGCAAATCTTGCACTAAGATTTTTAGTAGACTTGAGTGTTAAAAAAGATATGCTTTACTATCTATTTTTCAACCAAGATGGGGAGTTGGTAACACAAAAGTTTATGTTACCAAATTAAGTTTACTTAAAACTACAGTTTACTAATATATCCAGCTAAAGCTTTTATATCTGCTTCACTAAGTTTTGAAACTTGAGCTTTCATAAGACCTTTCATAGCTCCACCATAAGTTCCATCTTTATAACCATTTAAAGCAGTTGTTACCTTACTAGCATCCCAACCTTTAATAACTTTTGATTTTCCAAGAGCAACTTTTTCACCAGATGCACCATGACAACCAGCACAAGTTTTAAATAGTACTTTAGCATCAACTGTAGTAACTTCTTTTATAGCTTGTTTAACTTCCTCTTTTTTAGGAATAACTTTCTCAACATGTTTTACAACTTCTTTTTTAACTTCTTCTACTTTATGAGTAACTGTTTGCACATGTTTTTCAACTACTTGTTCAACAGTTTCTTTAGGTGCAACTTTAGTTTCTACTTGTTTAACAACCTCATGAGGTGCAACTTTATTTTCTACTTTATGTGTTTGAGTTTTACTATCTTCTCCACAACCAAGTAAAACTAATGCCAAAACGGCTGATAATACTATTTTCATTTCTTAGATCCTTATAATTTTTGTGCTATCTTATCATTAATGAGCTTCTAATAGATTTAAGATATAATAACACATATTTTAATTAAGAGAACTATATACTATGCATTTTGAACCTTATCCATTTGAAAAACTTAACGATTTGTTATCGACTATCACACCAAACCAAAAATACACTGCATCTATTTTAACTATAGGTGAACCACAATTTGAAACTCCAAACTTCATACAAAAAGCACTCTGTACAAATTCAAATTTACTAAAAAAATATCCTAAGACTTCTGGAGAACCAAATCTAAGAACTGCTCAAAGAGAATTTTTTAAAAAAAGATTTGGTGTTGAACTTTGTAATGAGGAAATTATTCCAACTTTTGGAACTCGTGAAGTTTTATTTAACTTTCCCCAATTTTTACTTTTTGATAAAAAAGAGTCTGTTATGGCTTATACAAACCCTTTTTATCAGATTTATGAAGGTGCTGCTATAGCTACTAACTCTAAAGTTTTTCATATAAATTTAGATGCAAAAAACAACTTTAAACCACAAATAGATGAAGATAAACTATCGCAATGTGACCTAGTAATCATAAACTTTCCAAACAACCCAACAGCTTCAACACTAACACTAAATGAACTTGAAGAGTGGGTTAAACTTAGTTTAAAACACAACTTTGTACTGCTAAATGATGAGTGTTATAGTGAACTATACACAGATGAGGCTATCCCCTCACTACTTGAGGCTTCCATATCTGCTGGAAACAAAGAGTTTAAAAACATATTAGTAATCAACTCTATCTCAAAACGCTCTTCAGCTCCAGGACTTCGTTCTGGGTTTATAGCAGGAGATAAAGAGATACTTAAAGAGTATATGAAGTATAGAACTTATGTAGGTTGTGCATCTCCACTACCTCTTCAAAGTGCATCTAGTGTTGCATGGAGTGATGAAGAGCATGTGCAACAAGCAAGAGAAGTTTATAAAAACAACTTTTTAATCGCAAAAGAGATACTTGGTATAGAGATACCAAAAGCAACTTTTTATATTTGGCTTAAAGTAGATGATGCACTAACTTTTACAAAAAAACTTTATAAAGACTACAATGTAAAAGTACTTCCAGGGGAGTATCTAGCTAGAGAGAACTACAACAAGCAAAACCCAGCTAAAGACTTCATTAGAATCGCTTTAGTAGAAAGTGAAGAAAAGACAAGAGATGCACTAAAGAGAATCAAGGAGTGTTTAAGTGAGTAAAGAGCAAGAACTAAAAGAAAAAATATTAGAAGCAACTAAGAACTCTGATATAGCTTCACTTTATGTACTAGAGCAGCAAGCTCATGACACTTTTGATGAGCAAACACTACAAGGCTACTATGCAAACATCTTAGACTTAGCTCTTGAAAAACTTACAGATACCCTTGAAGCTCATAGAGTTATGGATATGGATGAAGTACAAGACTTTGCAACTCTAAGAGCTTTATATGAGTATGCTATGGAGCATTACCATGCAAATAAGATAGCAGATGCAAGTGCTCTTTTTGAAGTGCTAAGTGGCTTAAGTAACAATGAAAAATTTTCAAATGCATTAAAATTTCATTGGTTAGCTTCAAAAGAGGGATTATCTTTAGATGATTTTTTAGCAAATATTGCAGACTTAGATGCGATGGATAATGCTGGAACTTTTTATATAAGTTGTTTTGTAAAAGAAGCTCAGAAACTCATAGACAACAATCAAAAATAGAGGATTTACACTTATGAAGATTCATTTTATAGGGATAGGTGGTATAGGGATATCAGGACTTGCTCAATATATGCACTTTAAAGGTCATAAAGTTAGTGGTTCAGACATATCAGATACTATCATCACAAAAAAACTTCAAAATATGGGTATAAAAATCACTATACCACATAATTCAAATGCCATAAATTCACAAGATTTAGTTATACACTCTGCTATTATTCGTCCTGATAATCCAGAAGTTATAGAAGCAAACAAAAAAGATATAAAAGTTTTAGCTCGTCGTGAAGCACTTCTCGAGATACTTAAAGACTTAACTGTTTACTCAGTTGCTGGTGCTCATGGAAAAAGTACAACAACAGCGATATTGACTGCTATCATGAATGGTTCTGCTATCATTGGTGCAGAGTCTAAGGCATTTGGATCCAATGTCAGATATGATAAAACTAATGATATTATGCTTTTTGAGGCTGATGAAAGTGATGGAAGTTTTATAAACTCAAATCCATACTGTGCTATAGTTATAAATGCTGAACCAGAACATATGGAATATTATGACTATAACGATGAGCGTTTTTATGCTTCATATAAAAGATTTATAGATTCTGCATCTTACCGTGTACTAAATGCTCAGGATCCATTTTTAAGTACACTAAAAGATAAAGTAGATGCAGTATGGTTACACCCTGATAAAGACATTTACAATATAGAGTTTGTACTTATAGATGGGGAGCCACATACAAAATTTACATTAAAAAATTTAGGCTCGTTTAGTGTTTGGGGCTTTGGTAAACATATAGCTGTAGATGCATCACTAGCTATCTTAGCATCTTTAAAGTCTATGGATGTAGAGAGTATAAGAACAAATCTTTTAAACTTTAAAGGTATAAAAAAGAGATTTGACATTATATATAAAGAAGATGATTGTGTTATCATAGATGATTATGGACATCATCCAACAGAGATAAAAGCTACTTTTGAATCTCTTAAAGAGTATGCTAAATTAAAAGAATTCAAACATATTACTGCTATTTGGCAACCACATAAATACTCTCGTACTATAGATAATTTAGAAAACTTCATAAAATGCTTTGACGGTACCAATGAACTTATTATTCTTCCTGTTTGGGCTGCTGGAGAAAATTATATAGATATAGACTTCAAAAAACAATTTAAAGACTATAACCTAGTTATGGCTGATAATATAAAAAAAGTAGATGGTAAAATCATCATTATAAAAGACAACAAACAATTAAAAACTGTAGATAAAGGTCTTATAGTTGGTTTTGGTGCTGGTGATATAACATACCAAATAAGAGGAGTTAAATAATGGCTTATGTAGCTGGTCTAATTATAGTTAGTCTACTTTTTCTATCTTTACATTATTTTACAGAGCTAGATAAAAAACAAAAAATTTTAGTCAGTGGGATTATTTTAGCTATCATCATAGGTGCTATTGCATTTAACAACTACAATAATGCTCAACAAGAAAAAATGCTAAATGCTGTTTTAAAATTCAAACAAGGTAAAACTATAAAATGTAATGGTATAAAAATAGATAAGAAAAACTATACTCTTAGTATAGGAACTTATACATTTATTGGAAAAGAAAACACACCACACTATGCAGAGATGGTAAGTGCTTCAACATGTAAGTAAGCTTATCTTTGCTTACCTACAAAAAATCCACCTGCCATACCAAGTGGTACAACAGTTGCGTAAAATAAAAATCTATCACTAAGTTCACTTAAACTCATAATCAAAATAGCTATACCAAGGATAATACCAGCTCCAAATGTTGCAGAGCCTAAAAGTACATTTACAAGAAGTGGTAAAAATATACCTGCTACTATAATTGATACAAAACGAAACTGTTTTATCTTTAAAAAGTTTTCATCATAAAGCCTTGCAGTTCTTTTTAATTGATAAGTATTTTTATCTTCACTACCAAGTGTTCTTAAATCCTCATAACTAAAGAAAAGCTGAGCAACTGCACCAACCATACCAATAGAAAGTAATGGAACCACTGCATCTAACAAAGAAAACATCAAAGCAACTAAAGCTAAAAGAAATACACCAACATAACCAACACCAAAGAACTTCATATTTGTTGTGATTCTATCCCACGATGGACGAGCTTTTATACGGTAAATCATACTTTGAGCATAGATACCATAAATTCCAACACTAAGTGTCATAGCTTCTATAAGAACTCTTAAAACTTTAGGTATATCTATAAGATAAAGCATTACTACTATACCCATCATAGCAGTAAAGATACCAAGAGCCAATGCTTCACGACTAAGCCAAGATGTTTTTATGTTCTTCATAGCAGTCAT
>JAADDU010000046.1 GCA_013153755.1 Campylobacterota bacterium
AGTTACCGATAATTGTTCTTACAACTGATGAAACAAAGAAAAATGAAGCACTAGAATTTGGTGCAAATGGCTTTTTAATGAAGCCTATTAGAAATGCAGATTTAATTCAAAAAATATCTACTGTTTTAGTATAGAGTCTTTTTTAAGACTCTTTTACTAAGATGTAGGTTAAAACCTCTTCTATTCGACTAACCCCGATTATCTCTAATGATTCTTTAACCTCTTTTGGTATATCTTGTATATCTCTTTCATAATTTTTAGATGGAATTAAAACTATACGCATACCAGCTTTATGTGCAGCTATAAGCTTCTCTTTTAAGCCACCTATAGGTAAAACATCCCCACTTAAAGAGACTTCCCCTGTCATAGCTATATCAGAGTATATCTTCGTATCACTAAGAATAGATGCGATAACACTAACCATAGCTATACCAGCACTTGGTCCATCTTTTGGAGTTGCACCATCTGGAACATGTATATGCAAATCATATCTTTTATACACTTCACTTGCATCTACAGCTATGTTGTCCTCTTTTTCTTTAAAAGTTCTAGGTATATGTTTGATTTTTAGTTTATTATTATCTATGAGAGTTTTAACAACACTCATAGCTATCCTAGCACTCTCTTTCATAACATCACCTAAGCTACCAGTGAGTTGGAGTGTACCTTTTCCTTTTATCTTGATACTCTCTATCTTTAGTACATCTCCACCAACAGCAGTCCATGCTAAGCCATTTACAACACCTATAACAGGAGTTTTTGATGTTTTTTCTATCTCAAATACACTTTTGTCAAAAAAATCTTTTAAGTTTTTAAGTGTTATGGAGATTTTATTTATAGATGAATCTTCTAGTAGTTGTTTTGCTATTTTTCTACTCATATCAGCTATGCGACGACGAAGATTTCTTACTCCTGCTTCTCTAGTGTAGCTATGTATAAGCTCTTTTAGTGCAGGTTTTGAGATACTAACTTCTCGTTTTTTAAGACCATGCTTCTTTAACTCTTGTGGTAGTAAATATCTTGATGCTATCTCAAATTTCTCTTGTGGAGTATATGAACTAATACTTATAAACTCCATTCTATCACGAAGTGGTGTAGGTATACGACCTATATCATTGGCTGTAGCTATAAAAATAACTTTACTTAAATCTATATCAAAGTTTAGATAATAATCTCTAAACTCCTTATTTTGTTCAGGGTCTAGTATCTCTAAAAGTGCAGCAGTTGGGTCTCCTCTTTGTGAACGGGAAACTTTATCTATCTCATCTAGCACTATAACAGGGTTCATCTTCTTAGCATCTATTAGCCCTTGTGTAATACGCCCTGGCATCGCTCCAACATAAGTTCTTCTATGTCCTCTAAGTTCATTTACATCTTCAAGGCCACCAAGTGCTATGCGTACAAGAGGTCTTTTAAGAGCTTTTGCTATTGAGTTTGCTAAAGAAGTTTTACCAACGCCGGGAGGTCCACTAAAACATAGGATTGCACCTGCTTCGTCTGTATTTAAACCTCTTAATTCTAGTAGTTCTTTTACTGCGAAGTACTCTACTATACGCTCTTTTGGTTTTTTAAGTGAGAAATGGTCTTCATTTAATTGGTTTTGTACATCTTGTATCTTTAATGATTTTTTTGCCATATCTCCAAAAGGTATCTCTAGAGTCCAGTCAAGGTATGTTTGAGTCATAGATGCATCTGAAGAATCTGGATGCATTCTAGAGTATCTCTGTAACTGCTTATGAACCTCTTTATAAGCTTCTTTACCCATTCTTTCTTTTTTCTTTTCTAGTTTTTTACGATACTCTTCTATCTCTTCATCTCTTGCAGTGTCTGTACCAAGCTCTTTTTGTATTTGTTTTAGTTGCTCTTTTAAAAAGTACTCTTTATTTATTTTTTCTATGTGAGTATGAACTTTACTTCGTATCTCTTTTTGAAGTTTATTTGCTTCTATTTCATCTATAAGATAGTCTATTAGCTCTAAAAACCTTTTTTCTGTATCTGATTGAACAAATAGCTTATATGCTTGTTCTTTTTTTAGTTTAACAGTACTACAAATCAAGTCGATGATACGATTATGGTCGTGATTTTCCTCTATAGTTTTAAGTAAATCAGGTGGAAAATAACTACTTACACTAGATAATGCTCTTACCTTTTCACGAACTATAGTAAGTATTGCATCTGCTTTAAGTGTTTCTAGTGTAGTTGATTCTATAATATTTACATTCGCTACAAGTGGATTTTTTTCAACTTCATAGTTTGTTTTTGCACGAGCTAAACCTTGAAAAAGTACTTTTATACGCCCATCAGGAAGAGATACTTTTCTCATAATAGAACCAACAACACCAACTTCATAAAGTGAATCATAATCCCTTTGTCCCTCATGAGATGGTTTTGTTGGGCATATGATGACTAAAGAGTCACTCTCCATTGCTAAAGTCACTGCATCTATGTTATTTTTATCACTTAAAAATAGTGGTGAAATCATAAAAGGGTATAAAAAGAGTTCATCCTCTGCTATAACCGGAATATCTGCTGGAAATTCTCCATAATCATTTAAATTCATATATATATCCTATATTTACTTTAGTATTTTATCTTTTAGTTTTTCAAGTTCAGCATCATCGATGATACCTTTATCTCTTAAGTCTTGAGCTTTTTTTAGCTCATTTTGTTTGTATGTGCTTAGTTGGGACTCTTTAGGTAGTTCTTTTTTGAGTTTATTTTTTATCTTTTGAGATTTGACAGAATTTCTAGATACTACACTTTGTGTATCGGGAACTATAGAGCCATACCAGCTAGAAGTTCCATCCCCTTCAAACCACTCTCTATACCATGGAGTATTTGCTCTGTTTATCTCATCCCATTTTATCCAAGGTTGAGGCTTAATCTCTCTATAAAACTGTGCACTTCTTGGTTTGTCTATCCTATCATATAGGTCTGCTATGCTTTCATTTAGTGCTGCGTCTGCCATATATAGTCTTGTTTGCATTGTATCAACAACGCTATAGTACATAGAATTAGGATAATTTCTTTTAAACCTATCAGCTTCTCTTATGGCTTGATTTATGAGTGCTTGATCACGGCGTGGATTTGGTAGTGCCATATACTTTGCTTTTATCTTTAAAAACTCTGCTGCTTCTTTTTCGTTGATAGTTGCATATCTTTTTATATACTCATTTAAAAAATGTTCACTTAGAAGGTACTCCTCATAATGAAGGTGCGCTATAGCTAGTATCATAGTTGCTTCAGGTAGTAGAGGTGAACCTATATGCTCACCTTGAAGTGAACTGTAGTAGCCATCAGCTTTTTCTAGTTCACCTTTAGATACATACTCAACTATGCGACCATACCAGTATATAGCTGGTTTGTTATACTCATCTACGCTTTTTGAACATCCACCTAGTAAGAAGATTGCTACTAGTGCCGTCCATAATATTTTTATACTTAATGTCATTAAATGTTTCCCAGAGAATAATATAAAATGTATTTTATCTAAAAGTTATATAACACATATTAAACTACAGTTATACATGGTATAATTTATGCTTCAATATTAAATAAAAAAGGGTTTTTATGAAATTTAATGTCAGTGTACCGTTACTTGGATTTAAAGATATAAAAGAAGTAGAGTTGCAAAAGATAGATGATGTCTTTATGAAGATGTCTTCATCTGAAGATGCAAATATCTCATTTACCCTTATAGACCCATTTGTTTTAAGAGATTATGATTTTGAAATTACTGATGTCTTAAAAGAGACATTAGGCATAGATGAAAATTCAAATCTACTTATACTAAACATAGTTCTTATCCAAACACCTATAGAAGATTCTGTTGTAAACTTTATAGGACCACTTATTTTTAATACAGATAACAAAAGAGTTGCTCAAACCATTATAAGTGATTCTAAAGAATATGGTGTTGCAGAGAAGATATCTACTTTTTTAAATAGAAAAACTTCTTAGATTATGGAACTTATGTTTCCATAATTTGGACTATCCATCCTTCAAACTTTACAATAAACTTAAAAAAACACAATATTTCATTAATTTTATCTCTTTTCAGCACTTCTTAAGCCTATAAGATAGATAATTTACCAATGGTAACTATTCATTGCTACAGAGCCCTGTTTTCGAGTGCCGTTTTTTTTACATAACTTTAAGGAGTTTGTTATGAAAGTTTTTATGAGAAAAATCTATGTTTTACTATTGTTAAGTGTTTTTTTTAGTTTTAATCTTTATTCTTCTTCAACGGTGGTTGAAAATGCAAATGATATTTGTTATGGAGTTACAGAAGAAACAGGAATGTCCATGGGACCTGTAAATATAAAGTATACAGGTACTACCCCTATAACAAGCTTAAATAATTATGAACTTACAGATGTTCATGTTGCTCTTGGGACTTCAAGTCTTTTTAGTGCTTTTAGTGAATGTGGTGTTGATGGAGTTGAGGGGAACTGTAGTGATGCGAGTGGAAAAAGTTTTATGATGATGTCTGTTTTTAATGATGGAGTAAATTTTGACTTAGAAGATTTAAGTCAAAATGAAACACACAGTCCATATACTAAGGCAATGTTTAAACTGTTTTCAAGTGGAGATTATGAATGGATTGGAACTTATGTGAAAAATGGTGTAACTCATGTAGGTAAAATGAAGCCATGTCCTGTAAGTTATTGTGAGGAACATGGGTTGTCTGCCGGTTTTAATGTTATTGATCCAGATGGTGGAGATGAAGATAATAGTTTTGAAATCTTCTGTCATGAAGATGTAAATAATATTTGGCATGATTTAATAGTGCTACCTATAAAAAATACTTCAAATAACTTTTTGTTTGATAGTAATGAAACTACCTTAAATTATTATGATGAAAATAATAATTCTAGAGAACATTTTCAAGCTATAGAGATAGATGGTGGACATATTATATATGATGGTACACAACCTAAAATCCCTGTTGTTTCTTCAAGATCTGATGAACCTTGGGATGTAACAACTGATGGAAATAATTATAAAGTTATGGGTGGTAAGTTTAGTAATATCAACTTAATAGGTACACCATATACTATTGACTGGGGGAATACAAAAGAGCTTTTAGATTGTAATGAATCAAAACTTAGAAAAGCACTCTCTCAAGCTGTAAAATATAACACTACAAATCTATCAAGCACATCTAATGATGGTAAGAGTAGATGTCAAATCGATACTATGAACCTAAGCTTATTGGATGATTATAGATTTTTGGTTTATGATGGAGAAGAAGTCTTACAACACTCTTGTAAAGAGATGGCTAGTTATGTACCAGATAATACAGGAGTATTAAATAACGAAGATGTAGTCGGACATTTTAATGTATTAACAAGTGAACCAGCTTATGTTGATTCTGTTCCTACTACTAATGGAG
>JAADDU010000112.1 GCA_013153755.1 Campylobacterota bacterium
TTTAAGGAGAAAAGATTATGAAAACAGCTTTGTTAACAATCATAGTACTACTTGGAGTTGCAACATTTTTTAGTGCTTGTGAGAAAAATGACTACCAACATCCAGGATATAGAAGTGGAAAATACAAATAGATGCTAAAAACACTTAATAAATATATATTTATGTCATATCATGGATATAAATATATAAAAATCTTTAAAAAAACATATTTTGACCCATTTATGACTCTAAAACCAGCTTATAAACAGCTCTCTATAGATAGACAAAACTACTCAAATACCATTTTAGAATTTTTAAATTTGGAAGTTGAACTGATAGGAACACTCCCTAAACAAGATAAAATTTTGTATGCTATAAATCATCGTTCATTACTAGATATAATCGTAATGGAGCATATATTTTCACTATATGATAAGAATGGTACTTGGATAGCTAAACAAGAACTTTTTGATGCTTTTTATGGAGATTTTTTCAAGTTTAGTGGTTGTATTAGTGTTGATTTGGAAAATGGTAAAGGTTTGTTAAAATTTTTTAAAGAGATAAAAAAGACTTTTGCTAAAGTAGATGATTTTAACATCTATATATTTCCTGAGGGGGCAAGAAATAAAGCTGACGGTATCTTAAAATTTCAAAGTGGAGCTCAAAAGATAGCAAAAGCAAATAAGCTTGATGTTGTCCCTGTATTTATAGATGAAAAGCTGGAAAAAGTTTTTCAAGATGCACCATTTAAAGAGAAAAAACTGATTAAGGTTTATGTTGGTGATGTTATAAAACATAATAACTTAGAGCAAGATTACATGAACTTTGTAGATAAAAGGAAAACTAAATGAGCAATATGAAACTAGGTGTTAACATAGACCATGTAGCAGTTTTAAGAGAGGCAAGAAGGGTAAATGATCCAGATATACTAAATGCCCTTTATGTTGCATCTACAAGTGGTGCAGACCAAATCACTATACATTTAAGAGAAGATAGAAGACATATACAAGATGGTGATGTTAAAAACATCATGCTTCACTCAACTCTACCCCTAAACCTTGAATGTTCTATAAATAAAGGGATATTAGACATAGTTAGTAGATTAAAACCACATCGTGCAACCATCGTACCTGAAAAACGCGAAGAGGTAACAACAGAAGGTGGACTTGACTTAGTAAAGTATGAAGATGAGATAAGATATGCTATAGAGCAACTTCACGATTCTATCATACCAGTTTCTCTTTTTGTTGATCCAACTATAGAAGCGATGGAAATATCTAAAGACTTAGGTGCAGAGATGGTTGAACTACATACTGGAAGTTTTGCAAATATATTTGCAATGCTAAACTCTTCCCTACCCCATTCTGAGCATTCTATAAAAGAGTTAGAACTACCAAGGTATGAGCTTCAAAGCAGATTAGAAAAAGCTATAAATGACTTAACTTCTTCAGCAAAACATGCAAAAGAGTTAGGTTTAGAAGTAGCAGCAGGACATGGACTAAACTATAACAATGTTTCATATATGATGGCTATAAAAGAGATAACAGAACTAAATATAGGTCAAAGTATCATAGCAAAAAGTGTTTTTGTTGGTTTAAAGGATGCTATAAAAGAGATGAAAGAACTTACTACTAGAAGATAAGAATTATCACTCCACCAAAAGATAGGTGGAGTAACAAAATCAGACTATTTTACCATTGCTACTAGTTCATCTTTAGTAACTTTGTTAAAGTTAAGATATTTATATATCTCATCAGTCATCTCTGGTTTGATTTTACCAGAAACAATCTCCAAGTACTCCTCAGCAGTTGGTAAAGCACCTTTTAGTGCTACAACAGCAGCAAGTTCAGCACTTCCAAGATAAACTTGACTTCCCTTACCTAAACGGTTATCGAAGTTTCTTGTACTTGTTGAGAATACATAAGCATTTTGTGCAACACTTGCTTGATTACCCATACATAAAGAACAACCAGGAATCTCAGTTCTAGCTCCAGCCATACCAAATACAGAATAATAACCCTCTTCTTGAAGAGTTTTCTCATCCATTTTAGTTGGAGGACATATCCAAAGTTTGTTAGCAACTTTACCCTCACCTCTTAGTATCTCACCAGCAGCACGGAAAAGTCCAATATTTGTCATACAAGAGCCAACAAATACTTCATCAATCTCAGTTCTTAAACCAGCTTCACGAATCTCAGTTAAAGTTTTAACATCATCTGGATCATTAGGACAAGCTAAAATTGGTTCAGTAATTTTATCCATATCTATCTCAATAACTGCTGCATATTCTGCATCTTTGTCAGCTTCTAAAAGTTCAGGATTAGCAATCCAAGCTCTCATCTTATCAGCTCTTCTTTGTAGAGTTGCCGCATCTTGATAACCTTGAGCGATAAGCTCTTCGATTAGAACTATATTTGACTCTAAGTACTCTATGATTGGTTCTTTGTTAAGTTTAACTGTACAAGCAGCAGCACTCCTCTCAGCAGATGCATCACTTAACTCAAAAGCTTGTTCACATTTAAGATTTTCTAAACCTTCTATCTCTAAAACTCTACCACCAAAAATATTTTTCTTACCAGCTTTTTCAACTGTAAGTAAACCATCTTTTATAGCTTGATGAGGGATAGCATTTACCATATCACGAAGAGTGATACCTGGTTGCATAGTACCTTTAAATCTAACTAGTACAGATTCAGGCATAGTAAGAGGCATCATACCAGTTACACCAGCAAAAGCTACAAGACCAGAACCAGCTGGAAAAGAGATACCTATAGGAAAACGAGTATGGCTATCTCCACCTGTACCAACAGTATCTGGAAGACAAAGTCTGTTTAACCATGAGTGGATAACTCCATCACCTGGGCGAAGAATGAAACCTTTTCTGCTTGTCCAGAATTCTGGAAGAGTATGTTGAAGGTTAATATCTGCAGGTTTAGGATAAGCAGCAGTATGACAGAATGATTGCATAGTCATATCAGCACCAAAACTAAGTGCTGCAAGCTCTTTAATCTCATCTCTTGTCATTGGTCCTGTTGTATCTTGAGAACCTACTGTTGTAGCGATTGGCTCACAGTAAACATTTGGTTTAATTCCAGCAACACCACAAGCTTTACCTACCATTTTTTGAGCTAAAGTATAACCTTTACCATTATCTGCTGGTTGAGATGGTGTCATAAACAAGTCAGTTGGAGCCATACCTAAAGCTTCTCTAGCTTTTGCAGTAAGACCTTTACCGATAATAAGTGGGATACGACCACCTGCTCTCATCTCATCTGGAAGAGTATTTGGAGCAAGTTCATAAGTAGAAACTACTTTTCCATCTTTTTCTATAGTACCTTCAAAAGGTTTTACAGTTATAACATCACCAGTATTTAACTCTTTTGTTGGTGCTTGGATTGGGATACAACCTGAATCTTCTGCAGTATTAAAGAAAATCGGAGCGATAATATCACCAATAACCACACCACCAGTTCTTTTGTTAGGAATACCAGGAATATCTTTACCCATGTGCCATTGAACTGAATTTATACCTGATTTACGAGAAGAACCAGTACCAACAACATCACCAACATAAGCAAGAGGATAACCTTTAGCTTTTAGCTCTTTCATAGTATCAAGTGGATTATCCATTCTGTTTACTAAAAATGAGTTTGCGTGTAAAGGGATATCTGCTCTTGTAAATGCTTCACCAGCAGGACTTAAATCATCTGTATTTGTTTCACCTGGAATTTTATAAACTGTTAGAGTTATCTCCTTTTCCATTTCAGGTTTATTTGTAAACCACTCACCATTTGCCCAAGACTCTACAACCTCTTTAGCTTTAGCATTTCCAGAATCCATAAGTGCTTTTACATCATTAAATGCATCATATACAAGTATAGTGTTTTTAAGTTGTTTAGCAGCAGTATCTGCAATCTCACCATCTATTTTAAGTGCTTCAACTAATGGAGTTACATTAAAACCACCAAGCATTAAACCTAAAATCTCACATGCTTTTACTGCATCTATAGCATCACAAGAAACATTTCCCTGTACTATGTCATTTAAAAATGCAGCTTTTACATAAGCAGCATCATCAACACCAGCAGGAATTTTATTTTCAAAAATTTCCATTGCATAATCTTGCTCCACTATAGGAGAAGCTTTCAATAACTCAACAAGCTCAGCTGTTTGTTCAGCAGTTAGTGCTAATGGTGGAACACCTAGTTTAGCTCTTTCTTGTGTATGTGCTTTATAATCTTCTAAAAACGCCATAATCATTCCTGTGTTTTAAATTTCAGATGATTATAACTAAATAAAAAAACCAAAAAGATACTATGTTACTATACTAAACACTATTTTTTCTCTTTTATCTTAGATGTTTAAAATAGTAACATTTCTTTAATGACAGCTTTATAGTATAATAAGTGAAAAAGATATTTAAATGTTAAAAAAAATATTGTTTTATATATATATCATAACTTTTGTTGTTCTTGCTATAGAACCTTACGATAGAGCAGTATGGTTTGCTGAAAATCTTCCTATTGTCATTATTGTTCTTGGTATTTATTTTGTAGATAAAAAATACAACTTATCAAACTTAGCTTTTTTGCTGATGTTTATATTGCCAATTTTACACACTATTGGTGGGCATTATACATTTGAAAGAGTACCATTTGAATTTATTACAAATTTATTTGACTTTCAAAGAAATAATTTTGATAGGATTGCCCATTTTAGTGTTGGTCTTTTTGCTTATGGAATTACTGAAGTGCTAGTTAAAAATA
Source organism: Campylobacterota bacterium (assembly GCA_013153755.1). Next base: position 4,746 of record JAADDU010000112.1, read on the forward strand.
GATTTGTATCTACTAAACTATTAGCTGGTTTTTTTGCAATTTTTAGTATCTTTAGTGTTGCTAGTTGCTATGAAATCATAGAATGGTTATATGCAATCTCAGCAGATTCTGAAGCTGGAATCGCTGTTTTAGGGTCACAAGGAGATATTTGGGATGCCCAAAAAGATATGCTATCTGATGGGCTTGGTTCTATCTTTGGCGTAATTCTATACTTTAAAATATCTTCAAAAAAAACTATATAAAAGGTTATCTTACAAACTCAGCTATGATAGAAGTAGGACGACCGATAATTGCTTTGTTACCTTTAATTATTACAGGGCGTTCTATTAGTTTTGGGTGTAAAACCATTGCATCTAAAAGTTTTTCTTCATCTGTTTCATCTTTAAGATTAAGTTCTTTATAGATATCTTCTTTTGTACGCATCCATTCTCTCACACTTTGAAAACCTAACATCTTAAGAACTTTTTTTAGTTCATCTTTCGTCAGTTTCTCATCAAGGTATTTAAAAACTTCTTTATCACAGTTATTTTCTTCTAAAATAAAAAAGGCTTCACGAGACTTTGAACAATTTGGGTTGTGCCAAATTTTTATACTTTCCATTAAAATTTCCTTTTAGTTAGCTTTTAAAAAAGCTTTAAAAT
>JAADDU010000044.1 GCA_013153755.1 Campylobacterota bacterium
TTATGCTGATTATCTACATACCTATCCGTTAAGGGTAGGTATATTTTACTACTTTATAACACGATTATTACAAATCAATATTTAATTTACAATTTATAGTTCTTTTTTGTTAAACAATTTTTATCTTTAAGCTTTTATTATACAAAATATTAATAAAATTAATATGGTTAGGAGTTTTATGATTTAATCAAGTCGATTGGATAAGGAGTTGAAATGACGATAATAAACAAAACTATGAAAAATATCAATATGGCTATACTTGCATTAGCTTTCCCACTGTTAAGTGTAGCTCAATCTCATGCTACAGCAGAAGATGTACATGAGATTATTGATATATGTACTTCTTCAGAGAGGATTATGAAAGATTATGCACTTCTTGGTATGAGAGTTACATACCATAATCCTAAAAAAGATTTAGATGAAACAGTTAAGCATTTGGATGAAGAGATGGAAATGCTAGAAAAACATCATCTTGCAGAATCTTTACATGAAGAAGAGGTTGCTTTACACAAACTTTGGGCAGAGATAGAACACAATCTTACTCAAACACCAAATAAAGCAAATGCATTAGAGTTGAAACATAAGGTAGATGCTTTTGCTCAAAAATGTGAAGAGGTTGCTGAAGATTTGGCAAAAGATACAGGCAACAAGGCAGAACATGATGTTGTACTTATAGCTAGATTGAATCTAGATGTACAAAAATTAGCTGGTGCATATGTGATGAAAGCTTGGGATGCGATAGGAGATGATGAGTACTATAAGGGTGTTAAAGAGATCAAAGAAGATTATCAAAAAACTTTTGAAGAGCTAGAGAGTGCTGATGATTCATTGGTATCTAAAAAAGTCAAACAACATTTAAAAATAGTGGATAAACATTTTATGATGTTTGAGTTTATGGCTGAAAGTCGATCTGGTAGATTTGTTCCACAGCTTATAGCTAAAAAAGCAAATAAGATAAATGATGAAACTGAAAAGATACTAAAAGAAGAAGAGCAAGAAAAAGAAAAATAAAAATATAGAAGGAAAATAATGTATACCAAAACTATTTTAAAATGTTTAAAGTATAGTTTTGTACTAATGAGTTTTACTATTAGTGTAAATGCAAATGCGACACCTGAAGATGTGCATAAGATTATAGATATTTGTGCATCATCTCAAAAAGTGATGAAAGATTATGCATTGATTGGGATGAGGATTATTTATCATGATCCACAAAAAGACTTAACAAGTACTTTGAAGCATTTAGATACAGAGATGGATGAGTTAGCATCACATCCATTATCTAAAAATTTACATGAAGAAGAGTTACAGTTGCAAAAAGGATGGCAACAGATAGCTAGAGCATTGCTTAAAAAGCCATCCAAAAAGACAGCGATAGAACTTAGACATGAAGTTGATGATTTTGCTAATCAGTGTGAAAAGGTAGCTTCTGATATCGCTACAGATACAAACAATGATGCAGAAAATGAGATAGTTCATATCTCTAGATTGGATTTGGATGTTCAAGAGTTGGCTGGTGACTATGTGATGAAAGCATGGGATGCTATGAGTGATGATGAGTACTATAAAGATGTACATGAGATAAAAGAGGATTATCAAAAAGAGTACAATTTATTGGAATCTGCCGATGATAAACTTGTATCTGAAAAGATAAAAAAGCATTTAAAAATGCTTGATAAACAGTTCATGATGTTTGAGTTTATGGCAGAGAGTCACTCTGGAAGATTTGTTCCCTTGTTGATAGCTAAAAAAGCAGATATTATACATGCAAAAACAGTTGAAATTTTAAATGAAGATGAAAGTGAGGAAGAAAAATGAGAAAATATTTAAACAAAAAAGTATTGGTAGTAGCAGTTGGGTTGGCGCTTAGTAGTAGCCTTTATGCAAAAGAGGTGGAAAATAAAGCAGTTGTTTATGCTGAAACGATAAAAACATTATCACAAGATATTGCTAAAAACTATTTTTATGTGGCAAAAGATATTCAAGTATCATCAGCAAAAAAAGGCTTGAAAAAAGATATTATTGTACTAGATGACACATTAAAAAAGCTTCAAGAGTCAAGTAAAGATCCTGCAACTCAAAGAGTTGTAGAGTTTATGCTTTTTAGTGTTGATGAACTAAAATCCACACTAAAAGATAAGTATAATGCTGAAAATGGTGGTATGGTTCTAGACTATACAGAAACACTACTTGAAGGTTCTGAAAGTATTATCAAGCACCATAAAGGTAAAGATACTACCGTTTTAGATGAATTAGAAGAGATGGAGTTTTTGCTAGAAAGAGCTTCTAAATACTACATTGCATTTGCGGCTGGTTATACAGATGATTCTAACTTGAAACAAGCAAAGCTTGCTGTTGAAAAGTTTGATAAACTTCTTAATAAGATCAATAATGTGAATTTCCCAGCAAATATAAAAAATGGACCACTTAAAAAGTTAAATAAATACTGGCCTGTCAGTAAAGACTTTTATCTAGGATTGAAACAAAATGAGTTGCCAACAATCGTATTTATATCAACAAAACATATGATGAAATCATTAGAAAAAATGATAGCCTATGAGAAGAGTAAAAAATAAAACTATATTATCTTATAGTATGTTAAAATATAAGGATATCTAAATGGCAAGAAAGTCAAAAAAGATCAATTTTTTACTCATGTTAGTACCAGTACTTATGTTGCTAGGTATAGCTGTATATTTTACTATAGATGAGTCTAAAAAATTTATCAATAATATGGTTGCTGTAAAACATATACAAATGTTTCAGCAACTAGACAATATAGAAAAAAAAGTTGTTGAAGAGGCTGTATGTACGTCATACTCAAAAGGTATAGATGAAGATAGCAAAGAGTACTGTAAAAAACAAAGAGAAGCAACAGATAAGATATTGTTGCAACCATATAGTAGTACGGGTATAAACTCTTATCTTGAAAAGGCTATAGTATCTGTTTTACCACAAGAGGAGTCTACAGATACTCAAAATGCTTTGGATACTATATCAACAATACGTAAAAAAATCAAAAATATTAGATATGATATAGATACAGCATCTTCTGTAAATATAGATACAGTGTTTAATAACTCTTATAAACAGTATATCTTAGATCCCCTATATAAAGATATGCAAGCTTTTGAAACAAAGCATTATTTTAACACAAATGCAAATTGGATTGTGTTTGCAAAAAAACTTTTAGATAGCAAGTATAATACTGACTATGAAAATATTTTTGTAACATATTATCTAGCTACGAAAGAGCCTATGAGTGAAAAACACTTAAGAGAGTGGGATCAGTTTATTCGTTTTTCTGATATATCATATATACCATCCTTTGAATCAGCTGGTATGCAACAAATCTTGCGTAAACTAACATCAAAAACAAGTTTTGAAGAGATAAATAATGGTATAGAAGATATACGTATCGACTTAATCTCTAACCATACCACAGGAGAGTATACAACCAATATAGAACTTTGGAGAGATTTTATCGGACTAAAAGAAAAAATCATATCAGAGCATATGGATTTTATCTCTCATAATTTGCTTACTATTGTATCTAAAGAGATGAAGAAGCATGAACAAATATTTTGGATAGCTCTTGCATCTGTTCTATTGAGTTTGTTCTTTATGATATATATCATCCGTTCTTATCGTATAGCAAAAGAGGAGGATCTAGCTCTTAGTAAAGTTCTCTCTGGTATTGAGAAAATCTCTGAAGATAAACACTTGGATTTGAAAAGTGAGCTTGAACTTCCAGATCTAAACAACAAAAAAGAGGTTTATGCATATCTAGAGAAAGTGTTTGAGTTACTTGAAGAAAAAGAAAGAGAGATAGCTCAAGCAGAAGATGCAAATGCAGCGAAAAGTCTTTTCTTGGCAAATATGTCACATGAGATTAGAACACCACTTAATGGTATCGTAGGTTTTGCTGAATTGCTACATGAAACACCTTTAAATAAAGAGCAAAAAGAGTTTTTAGATATTATAAAAAAGAGTTCAGAACACTTACTTAGTATCATCAATGATATACTTGACTTTTCGAAAATTGGTGCAGGACAACTTGAGATAGAAGAGGTAGAGTTTGAATCATTTGAAACATTTGAATCAGCTGTAGAATCATATGCGGCAAAAGCATTTGATAAAAATATAGAGCTAGGTGTTTATATAGAGCCTTCAATACCTCAAAGACTTATAGGTGATCCAACTAGGGTTTCTCAAGTTTTACTAAATCTAATCAGTAATGCAACAAAGTTTACAAAAGTAAATGGTGCTATTGATGTTTTTATAGAAAAAGTTTCTGAAGACGATGAAAATATAGAATTGAAATTTGTTGTTAAAGATACTGGTATAGGTATCTCAGAAGAGCAAAGACAAAAAATCTTTGAGGCATTCTCTCAAGCTGACATATCAACAAGTCGTGAGTATGGTGGTACAGGTCTTGGTTTATCAATCTCTGGACAGTTAGTATCAAAAATGGGTGGTAAGCTAGATGTTGAGAGTACTGTAGGAAAAGGGTCATCTTTCTTCTTTACTTTGAAGTTTAGAAAAGTAGAAGGAGAAGAGAAAGAACCGTATGCTCATAAATACAAAGGTCTTAAAGTTGGATTTGTTTTACCTTCAGAAAATGTTTATAGACAAATAGATATTAATCTTATAGCATATTTTGATTATTTGGGTGTTGACTTTAGGATGTATTATGGAGATGAGATATTTAATATTGATAAATCTGATATGCCTGAAGTTCTTTTCTTTACACAAAAATATACTCAAAATCAAGAACAGTTGGAAAGATACTTGTCTTTACCTACAAAACTTGTGCTATTGACAACAGGAGAGATGCAAAGAGATTATCATGTACCGCTTGATAGGGTAACAAAGATTATATATAAACCTATCAACTTTAGTAAGATTATCTCTACTCTTGAAACATGTACTTCTGCAGATTTGGAAAATAAAACTAAAACTATAGAGTATATGCATAATAAGTTTAAAGATTTGCATGCTCTTGTGACAGAAGATAATGTTATCAATCAAAAGCTTATAAAAAGAGTTTTAGAAGATTTTGGATTGCAAGTTAGTATAGCAAATAATGGTAAGGAAGCACTCAATATTCTTGAAAAAGAACATGATAAGTTTGATATAATCTTTATGGATATACAAATGCCAGTAATGGGTGGTATAGATGCAACTCAACATATCATAGAGTTTGAAAAAGAAAAAGGTTTGAAGCATATACCTATAGTTGCATTAACAGCTAATGCACTGCAAGGAGATAGAGAAAAATATCTGAATGCTGGTATGGATGATTATGTATCTAAGCCTATTGAGTTGAAAAGTATACAAAATATTTTAAAGAAATACTTTTTAGATAAAGAGGTT
>JAADDU010000199.1 GCA_013153755.1 Campylobacterota bacterium
GGTGACTTTAAAAAAGAGTTCAAAAAAGGTGACAAAAAAGATGATAAACCAAAAAGAGCACCAAAAGTTACGGGTAAAAAGATCTTTATGAGTAAAGTTAGTAAAGCTAAATAAACTCAAATATCTCTTTTATAAAGATGTTATTTAAAATTTTATCTACTTTCAAGTAGCACTTTGAAGTGCTACAACCTTCACATTTATATTCAATGTTTTTTAAAGCCATAATAACTTAGCATCAATAATATTATAATTTAGTTTAGTCATTGCTTCTTTGTAAAAGTCTAATTGTCTTTGATAATATTCATCTTTTTCTTTTGTCTCAACACCAGTTTTAAAATCAACAATTACCCAACCATTTTGAGACTCATCAAAATAGATAAAATCGATAAATCCTGTTGTATTATCTAGATAGAATTCTAATTCAAAATGATGTTTAATTCCATCTTTAAGTAGTTTATAGATTTGAGTTTCGTAAAATCTATTCATATGTTTAATAATAGATTCTCTTTCTGTCTTGTCAAAAATCATCATCTTATCTAGTATAGCTTCTTTATTTTCATGAAAACTATTCCAGTATAGTTCTATAACTTTATGTGTTACAGTTCCTAGGTTAGCTGCTGTATTATCAACTGTTTTTGTTTCACTGTCTACTGTTGCACTTGATAAAGCTTGAGATTTGAAAGTCAGAGGTTTTAATGAGTGTTGAATATAACGGACATTGGTAATATTATTTGTTGTGTTTTTAGTGTTATTTAGACTAATACAGAAGTCTGTATGTTGCCCATAAAGCTCATCGATATCAATATCTAATGAGTGACATATCATATGTAGATAACTATCTTCTCGAAGAGATATAGAGCCATCAGCTTTTTGTTTTAGTTGTGCAGATATAATCACATCATGTTCTGCCCTTGTTAATGCTACATATAGCAGTCTTTTTTTCTCTGCAAGATGCTTTAGTTTGTCTATCTCTTTTAAGACTCTATGACTCAGAGGAGTATAATCATTGACCTTAAAACCTACTATCTCTTTCTTTACGCCATTTAGTGTAAAGCTATTATGTTTCAGCGAATCGGAGGTTACTTGTGAGTAAAGACCTTTATCGCTATTTGCTAGTAAAACCAAGGGATAAGCTAAACCTTTTGTCGAGTGAATGGAACAGATTTCTATTGATTTAGTATTATCAGATTTAAAAAAGGCTTCATCTTCTTTGGCTTCACTAAAATATATTGCATTTTCAATTAAAGATAAAAAACTGTATAAATTGGATTCATTTGAGTTTTCATACTCCATACAGAGTGTTAAAAATTTATATAGATTTGCAGCTCTTTGTTCAATATCTTCATAATGTGCATAAACTCCAAAAATATTAGAATCATCATAGATATATTTTACTGTTTCAGATAGAGTTCTGTTTTTAGCAATATTTATATACTCAGAAAGTTTATTATCTACAGTATTTGTATCTAAGTAATTTTTTATACTGTTATCATCACATCTAAGTATATTAGAACGCATAGCACCAACTACATAGTACTTTTGAGTATTACTTAATTTATCTTCCTTTCTAGAGAGTATATCTATAGCTTTTAAAGTATTAAAGATATCATTTACTTCTTTAGTATGGTAGAAGTTGTCACTAGCACTAACTTTAGCTGTAATTCCTCTTTCTCGTAGCTTTTGCTTGAGTTCTAGCATTTTAGTACTGCTGTCAAATACTATTGCAATTGCTTTTTCTTTTTTTGATATTAACTTACTTATATGTGTATACTCTGTATGTTCATTATTGTATATTTCACTAATCAACTGAGCAATAGTATCTAACTCACTTAGCTCTTCTTTGTATGGTTGTGAAGTAATAAGATATCTAAAACTACCACCATCGCGTGTTGCATATAAGTCTTGTGCTTGAGCTTCATAGTTTTGACTTAAGAGTTTAAAATGGGTATTTTTTTGGAGCAGTTTTTTAAAAATACTATTGACATTATCAAGTACTACACTATCACTTCTGTAATTTTGACTCATATCTTCTATAGATGAGAAGATACTTTTATCTTCAATAGCATCATTAAAAACTTCTATCTCTGCACCTTGAAAAGAGTATATGGATTGTTTTGAATCTCCAACAACAAATAAGTTAGTTTTACTGTTACATGAACTTTTAACTATCTCAAATTGAGTAGCATTTGTATCTTGAAACTCATCTACCATTATGTATTTAAATTGAGTTTTGACATGAGGAATTATTTCTAATGTTTTAGTAATGATTGTATCAAAATCAACTTTATTGAGTTCGTTTAGTTTTGAATCATATCTATTTTTTATTTGATGTAGTAACTCTTGAATTTTTTCTATTTTATCGAAAAATAGAGACTCTTTTACTGTATCAATATTACTATAAACAGATAAGTAAGTTCCACTCTCTAACTCTTTTTTTATCGGATCACTAATAGGATATTTTTTTGCTCCCATAGATGGAGCTTTGAAATCTTCATTTACTTCTTTCCAACTTTTTGCATTGAAATCTATAAAGTTTTCATAAAATTCTTCAAACCATTTTAATCTATCTGCATCATTCTGTAGTTCTGTTCTAACATCATCGATATCAGGTAGAGGATATAACTCATAAATGAGCTCTTTATAAGTATCTATATCAATACTGTCAGACTTGAAATTATCATAATCATGTCTAAATTTAGAATCACTAACATACTTGCTAATCAGACCATTGATGAAGAAGATACTTACATCTTGTGCAATATCTAAAACAGTTGTTTCATTCTCTTTAGCATTGAGTACTTCAAAAATGATGTTAGAGAGTTCTTTTTGCTTTTCATCATCTTTTATAATGTCAAGTTTGGCATCTATACGAGCTATATCAGAGTTGGCTTTTATGATATCTAAACAATATGCATGAATCGTTGATATTTTTGAGTTTGAACTATCTGTATATGCTTGTTTTAGAGTAGCTTGTACATACTTCTGTTCGTTTTGTGAAATGGCATTGCTGGCATCTTGTATAGAGTCATAATCTTTGTCATTCTTAGAGAGGTTAGGATTTATGATTTTTGCAACAAGTTCAAAGATACGACCTTTCATCTCTAATGCTGCAGCTTCTGTATAAGTGATAGTAACTATCTCACTTACACGAGCTGGTTTTAAATCTTCAAAATAAGAACTTTGTGTATCATAATCTTCTCTGAAATAATCAAAACCTAAAAGAGCATTGATATATCTTCTTGAAAGTGTATATGTTTTCCCGCTTCCAGCTCCTGCAGAGATAGCAAAACTTTTTTGTATTGTGAATTTGTTTAAACTCATTGTAAAAATCCTTTAAGATTTGGATGGTTTTAATGATATTTCAATCAATTTTCTATCTTCATTTAAAATATCACTTTGTCGTTTTTGTCCAATGGCTTGTCTATAAAGTCCAACTTGTTCCAATAGTTGATTATATTTTTCTTCATCTTTAGAAAATGGTAATAAAGGAACTACTCTTTCAATCTTTTGATTTGCCTCTGCTGTAGAAAATAACCAAAAAGTTTCAAAATCACACTTCTTATCTTCTTTGGCTTGTTTAAATTTTTTTATCCAACATCTATCATGATAAACTTTAGAAATATTTTTTCTAACTGCATAATTCTTATATCTATGAATTCTTCCTTCTCTTTGTTCTAAGTCTACAGGATTTGATGGTAAGTCCCAGTGCCATATTTGATGACAATATGGATGAAAGTCTAAACCCTCTTGCCCAATAGATGTTGTAGCTAATAAAAAAGGAGCAAAAGGAGAATTGAATGCTGTTTTAACATTATCTGCTGTTAATGGAGTCTCTACTCTATCTGAACGAGCAATCATTGAAGATTTAGATATTCTCATTGCAAATTTTGATGAAAGTTTTAAAAAATTATCATTCATTGTATCAACAGTTATTTCATTTGGTCTAAGTGTAAAAATTGTTTTAAAAGTTTGAAGGAGATATATAATTTTATCTTTATCATTATGAATATTTTTATATCTCGGTGAATCAGTTAACAAATGAATATACTCATCAAACATTGCTTGAATATTATATTTTATACAGTAATCTAGTATTTTTTCTAACTTATTACTTTCATTCTTTTTTATACCCATTTTTTTATAATTCTCACGTTGTCCAAGATAGTGCAAAAAAAGATGCGAAAAACTTTCAAAATCATCATCTTGCTTATCTTTTCTGAGTTCAGTATAAAACTTTAAATCTTCTAAATTTTCAATTTCTCCATACTTCTTGATACTTCGGTAAATTACATTTGCAGGACTACCGAGTAAAGTTTTAGCTTCTAATGGAGAAAGGTTATACTTATTTTGAGTTTGCTTTAGTAATTGAGTAAAGCTTAAAATTTCGTCATAGTTATAAGGTTCTTTACCCACAGTAGTTACTTGAAGTAATTTATTCCTATGTACAAATGATTTTATATTTGTATAATTCTTATATTGTTTTATCTCTTTTTTAGAGAAAATACCAACAATACTATCTGGAGTAAAATCCCACTGAGAAAAAAGTAATATTTTGGTTGAACTATTTTTTGATACTCCTTTTGTTTCAATATATGGATTTAGTGGTGGCATCCAAATATAGTGCTCTAAAGATTGTTTTTGTACTTCTTGTTTTAACATTTCTAATTTAGGATGTTTACTATTTACAATAAAATTCTTTTTGTCCATATCGATATTATTAAAATCTCTTTTAGCTTTATAGTTGTCATTTTTCATATAATTCAATGGTGATGGTGAAGATTTTAAATATCTAGTTAATCCTGAAATGTTTAATTTATGATACCTATCATACTCTGCTAAAAAAAATTGCATTATTTTTTTTAACTTAATATTTGTAATTTCTTTTTTTTCAACCATCCCATCTTTAGAAAAAGAAGTTCTTTCTGTTCTACACATTACCTTTTTTAAAATATCTTCTATCGTTTTTTTATTATTTTCATTAATAGAAGCAAATAGTCTCTTCAATGTTTCAATAGTCTTGGAATCATTTTGATATAACCACGATATTAAACTATAAAACTCATCATAATGTTCACTATTTTGACAATCTAAAAGCTTATAAGGAGTAGCAGATAATAAAAGGGTCTTACTGTTTTTATGATTAAAAAGCATTTCAATAATCTCTTTATCTTCGTAGCTGTCATCTGTCAAAAGTTTAGAAAACCGTTGAAACTCGTCCAAGATAATCAAGTCTGGACTTAAGTACTCTAAATTGGCTAAGATTAATAATTTTCTAA
>JAADDU010000193.1 GCA_013153755.1 Campylobacterota bacterium
TGCCATCTTGATCAACTAATTTTCCTTTAACACTATACAAGCTTTTTACATCAAGTTTCATAACCGATCCAGACTTATAATGAGTCACAAACTTTTGTATCGGTTCATACAAATCAACACCTAAAGGAAGATTTACTTCATCAGCTTCAAGAACTTTTACTCTGTGATTACTTAATGGTATTGCATATGTTTTATATATATAATCATCTTCTTGTTGAAATCCAATAATACCTACAGGATTATCAGCAAGTTTATCGTCATTTTCAACTATTACAAAACTTGAAGTCATAGGTTCACTTATAGTAAAATTTGTCCCTGCAAATACTAAACCTGTTTGTAACTGTAAACTTAAAGTTTTAGTATCACTCTCACCATCTTTATCATAATAATCATATGAAGTATTTAATCTAAATTTCTCATCTCTTATATAATTTCTAAACGCAAATTTATCTACATTATTGCTATCTTCATATTCAAATGTAAATGAGTCATTATAGTAACCGCCCGTTCTATAATTGATACTAACATCCTGCCTATCTTCTTTAAAATATTTACTATATTTTACATTTGAGTTATTTTCAAATCTATACTCAAATGTAATATATGCTTTGTCATTTCTAATATGTGTTTCATAGTTTTTTTCATACTCATAGCCAAACTTTATATAGCTATTATGAAATATTGTTTTTGTAATAGCAGCACTATATTTTCTAGTTTTTTCATCACCTTTTACATAGTCACTAGCACTAAAAGAAAGATTTAACCTATTTTTCATAGGGTAATATAAGTGTATACGATTACTCTTTATTTTTTTTCTATTTGATGAAGAAATTTTATAATTAGATATAGTAGTATAATCCTTTTGAGTAATTTCATTGAAAATTGATAAATTTAATTTACCTATATTTGTTCTGTACTCAACGCCATATTTTTTCCCATAAATATCCAAAAAATCATTATCACTGTAAACATTAAAAAAATCAAAAAGTCCAAATCTTGTCCCAAAAAAGATATCTAAAGCTTTTGATTTATAATCTTTCTTAGCTTGATATCCACCCCTAAAAGTTATTGAATTTGTCAAACCATAATCTATATAAAAAGAATATATTCTATCATCCCAATCATATTTGATAGTCCCCTCATCATCTTTATGGTAAGTTACACCATAACCTGCGCCATACTTTATACCTCCTTGTCTTATAAGATCTCCGTATTGAAAGTCATTAAATGTTAAAGTTTCTATTTTTCCCGTATCTTCTATGATTTTTAAACGTACATCCGATAAGCCAGCAGGTAGATCTAAATCATGTATATTATGTGTACCTGCATTTAAATGTAATTTTCTTTTATATTGACCATTTACATATATTTCTACAGTAGATGGGTTTTCTAAAAAAAACTCATATGAATTCATTCTTCTAAGATTTCTTCCAAAGTTATCTAAAATAGAATAATTTTTCTCTACACTAAAACCTAATGTATCTACAAAACTTTGTCTATTATGTTTTGGCAAATATGAGTCACCTGCTATACATCTAAGCGCATATTTTTCTATATCTCTTACTACTCTTGTTTTATCTCTTACAAACTCTTTTGGAGCATCTTCTTTGTACTGTATCCTGCTCTCCAAAACAAAATCTTTTAGATTAAAAAAAAGATCTGATGATCCATTCAATTTTTGTCTCTTAAAAGTTTTTTCAGGATTTGTATTGTTATAGTATTGATTCAAATAAATATTTATAGCACCTGAAAAAGCCTTTGGTTTTACGGCTCCTTTTGTATTTTTTTTTCGTCTATATGAAAGATGTATATTAGTAGGGGCTCTTAACTTAGGTGGTATCATAACATTCAAAATTAGAAATTTTTCATCATATTGAACTTTTATTCCATCTTTATTTAAAAATTCTATATTTACAAAACCATTTTTGTCAGTTTGATAGACAAAATCTTTTCTATATTCTTTTTTTATAAGTGAAAGAATATATTTTATATCTTCTTCTTTTATATATACTTTATTATTATTTATAGTTGCAAAAACTTCCGTATGCTGAATTCCATTTACTTTTAGAGGTAGATAGATTTTATCTTGTTTTATAACAGTAGTTTTATTCTGCTTTTTTGAAAATGCTTTTTCATAAAGCTTTTTCAAAAGAGCATCTTCACTCTCTGCTTCTAAAGCTGTAGCACCTAACAAAAGTATGCTTAAAACGATAGAAATTTTCATAACTTACTCCAAAGAAATACTTATATTTAGAGTTGCTCTATAAGTACCTGCTAGTTTGCTACCTGTTATTTCTTCTGTCTCAAATTTTAAGGTTCCTAATGATGAAGTACCATCACTCTTCCCTGTCAATGGAGTAAAAGCTGTTCCTGCTGTTATCTGTGTATCTTCAAAATAATACATCATACCTATTGTTTGACTGCTATCATTTTCATGTACTAAATCTGGAGTATTTTCAAAGGTTATCTTATAAGATTTTTTACTATTACTTTTTATGTATAAATCCTTAGTTTGGATATTTTTATCAAAACTAAAAGTTCCAAAATCAACTCTATCTCCAACGAATTTTTTACCACTTGTAAAAGATGAAGTATCATTAAAACTTGCAACAGCAACTAATTCTACTTGAGCTGAAATAATAAAATCTTCAACAGAAGAATAATTAACACTTCCATCCTTTAATCCACATTTAATCTCATCTGTAAAACTATAACTGCCTTCTGTTTGATCTCCTGCAACAGATGATACTTTTACTCTTATATAACCTACGATAGTATCTCCATCTCTATCACCACTGCCACTAGATAATATCGTAAAATCAACACCATCACTTATAGTCGTTTCACTACCATTGGAAGATGAAATCCATATAAGGTCGGTAGATATTTCTTCATTATCACTATTTTTTAGATTTTTAATATCCGATATATTAAGTACTACCTCTTTTGAAGAATCAGTCTTGACATAGATAGGTATATCTTTTATGACATCATTATCACCAACTTTTAAAGAATTATCAAAAGATGAAGTTATAGACTCCATAACAATTTCACCATCAGTACTACCTGATTGAGCAGTAGAACCAACATAAAGATACTCTCCAAAAAGTAACATTGGCAACAAAAATATCAAAAATATCTTTTTCATAACAATTCCTATCTATTTTCTTTCTATTCTAACTGAATCTATTTTTCCATTAGGTAGTTTCACATATCTAAGTAAAAATTTATTAGTTTTTCCGGGTAGTATTCTTCTAAACTCTGCTTTTTTTACATCTTGTTTAGTAAGTAAATAATCTTTACCATTAACAGTTACGATAATATCATAATCTCTGATATTTAATACATCACTTTTAGTACCATTATTGGTTACATATATTTCAAGTCCTCTATGAGTCTTTTTAAAGTCACTTATTTGCAATTTTGGAAAAACTTTTCCATTGCTTACAAAAAGCAAACCCTCATAGGTAAAACGAAACTTTACAGTAGCCTTAATCCTATCTTTTGGTACTCTCTCTATCTTATCAGAGACATCTACATCAAGCTCTTTTGCTATTACTCTATATACCTCTTCAACTTTAGGTAAAGATGACTTCACATATCTAACTCTTACATGCTTACTTTTACCAGCTCCCAAGACAAATTGTGATGGATACCAAACAACATCCGTTGTATCTATTCTTTTTTCTTTTTTTCCACTTGTATCTAAAAGTTTTTTTACACTAAATTCTACAGCTACAGGCTCTTTTGTAGGATTTGATACAGTAAAAAGAATATTTCTATCCCTTTTACTTACTATATCTGCTGACATTGGATAGAGTGTAACACCATACAGCCATGAACTAACTAGTAAAAGTAAGACATATATCTTTTTCATTTTTTTTCCTATCTTAGTGCTATAGTTACAGTCAAGGTTGTACCATAAGTACCTGCTCTCTGTATATCATCTGTTTGTTTTGGAGCTATAACTAAATCACCTATAGAAGTATCTCCATCATCAACATCATCAGTAAGATTTACCGTACTTCCTATCGTATAGGATGCACCAAGTAAAGTATAGTCTACCTCTATAGTAGCACCACCTGTTCTTACTAAATTTCCTCCATTTGCACTATCATCCAAAGTTATAGTAACCCCTGCACCATTGTTTGTTTTAACATATATAGGTTTGGTCATAGCAGCAAACTGTTCACCTGCTGATATAGTTGGAAAATAAAATGTATCAGTAGGATTCCTAAAAACAACGATACTTGTTGTACCTGTTCCTAAACTTTCACCACTCATATCACTAAAACCAACCACTGCCCCCGGAGTTACTGAAGCCTCTAAAACTATCTCATTATCATTTGCATTTGCAGCTATTGATAAAAGCACAACTGCCAATCCACTTAGTATAAAGCTCTTCATACTTAAGTCCTTTTTTATTATTTGGAAGACTAGTATGAGAGTCACCTCTCATACTAGTTTGAAAGTTTATTTTAAAGCTATAGTTACAGACAATGTAGTAGTATAATCACCCGCTTTTTGTATAGCTGTTAACTCAGCAGGTGTCATTTTTAATGTTCCTACCGAAGAAGTACCATCATTTACCGCTGTAACTAGATCAACAGCCCCTGTTGTTCCTATAGTATAACTACTTCCCATCAATTCA
Organism: Campylobacterota bacterium; assembly: GCA_013153755.1. The sequence goes on from JAADDU010000193.1 coordinate 4,652, forward strand.
TATGCTATTGAAATAGTATCACCATCCGCATGTGCCAAGTTACCACTATTTGTAGCATCTGTAAGTTCCATAGTTACACCTGGCCCGTTATTTGTTTTTACATAAAGATCTTTTGTAATAGCATCAAATGTTTCACCCGGAGCTTTTGTTCCAAAATCTATACTTGCTCCTGGATCTTTAAACTTTATAACTGCAGTAGATCCTGTACCTAGGCTCTCTCCACTAACATTTTCAAATCCTACAACAGCACCAGCCGTAACAGTTCCCTCAAGAACTATTTCATCATCAGCAGCATTTACAGCTACTGCACCTAAAAGTCCTGCCACCAAAACTGAAGAAAGTAACTTTTTCATCTTTCATCCTTTATATTTTATATTGACAAAGTTGTCTTTGTCTTGTTAAAATCATATAGGATATGTACTTTTTATAAAATATAATAATAATAATAATAATAATAGTTAAGTTTAATTTAAGTTTTTAAGATAGAGTTAAGATCTCTATCTTAAAGATATTGAAGCTATTAGAGTAGTTTTATATACTCCTGAAGGAAGTTTTAT
>JAADDU010000162.1 GCA_013153755.1 Campylobacterota bacterium
AGATATACAGTTTTAGTTAAGTTTTTAACTTCAGATGATTTAAAATCAGATGAAAATGCAGAAGTTTTAGCTAAAGCTGGTTTTGAAGCAAAACAAGACAGTTGTTGTTTTTTACATGAGAGAAACCTTCTTGTTTGTGGTGTTGAAGATGATTTAAGAAGTGCTATTGTTAGTGCTGTTAAATCTTTAAAATCCACAAAATATACAGATGCAAAGATGGTTTTAAAAGATACTAAGTTAGTTCATGAGATAGTAGAGGGCATAGTTCTTGGTGGATATGAATTTAATGAGTATAAATCTGAGGTTAAAGAAAAAACTTTCAAAACTGTATATCTTACATATAATAAAGATGATTTTGATGAAGTAGAGAGAAAATTTTTAGATGCACTTATAGTAGCAAATGCTACAAATTTTACTCGTGATATTGTAAATCAAGCTCCACAAGAGTTAAACCCTACAACTTTTGCACAACTAGCAAAAAAACTAGCAGATGATAACTCTTTAGAGTGTGAAATACTTGGAGAAGATAGATTAAAAGAGCAAAATATGGGTGCGATGCTTGCTGTTGGTCGTGCATCTATTCATGATAGTCAGCTTATACATCTAACATATAAGCCTAAAAATGCTAAAAAAATCATCTCTCTCGTTGGAAAAGGTCTTACTTATGATAGTGGAGGTCTAAGTCTAAAACCTGCTACTTCTATGGTTACTATGAAGATGGATAAAGCTGGTGCTTGTGCAGTTTTAGGAATCATTAAAGCAGTTAGTGAGTTAAAAGTAGATGCAGAAGTTCATGTTTTTATAGGTGCAGTTGAAAATATGATAGGTGGTAATGCTTACAAACCTGATGATGTTTTAGTATCTAAAAGTGGCAAAACTATAGAGGTTAGAAATACAGATGCAGAGGGGCGTTTAGTCTTAGCAGATGTACTTACTTATGCTCAAGAAAATGTAGAAGCAGATATGATTTTTGACTTTGCAACCCTGACTGGTGCTTGTATGGTCGCTCTTGGTCAATACACAACAGGAATTATGGGACACTCATCTAAACTAAAACATGATATTTTAAGAACAGTTAGTAAATCTGGAGAGTTAGCAGCCACTCTACCATTTAACAAACACCTTAAAAAACTTCTAAAGAGTGAGATAGCAGATATCTCTAATGTATCTTCAAAACCTTATGGTGGGGCTATCACAGCAGGACTCTTTTTAGATAACTTTATAAAAGATGAAAACAAAGATAAATGGTTGCATTTTGATATAGCAGGAAGTGCATATACTGAGAGTGCTTGGGATTGTAATGTTTATGGTGGAACGGGTGCTGGTGTTAGGTTTATGTCAAACTATATTTCAAAAGAAAGATAAGTTTGTCTATAACGAATCTGTTTTCTTATAAGCATTGCATCTGGTATGTAGATTTGTACTAGAGCATGAAAACTTTTTGAGTGATTCATGTGTTTTAAATGAGCTAGCTCATGCACCACTACATAGTCTATTTGCTCTTTTGTAAGTGTTAATAGCTGTGTATTTAGTGTTATGATTTTTTTTGAATTACAGCTTCCCCATCTACTACGCATTTTTTTAAATTTTAACTCAGTATAGTTTAGATGCATAACCTTTGCATAGTGTTGTACCCTTTTTGTAAGATAAAAAGATGCATAATCTTTATAAAAGTCATTATAGCATCTAAGTATATTTGTTTTTGTTGGTTTTCTTAGTCTTGAGAGTGAATCTCTTAAACTACTAAACTCTTGAGTATCTATCTTATGTAGTGTAGCAAAAAATAAAATCTCTTCTGTTAGTTTTATAGATATAGGTGGGGTTTGCTGAAGCTTTAAAAGTTGTTTTCTTATCCAAGGTTCTTTTTCTTGTAGCAAACTTTGTATATAAGTGTGAGATACCTTTGGAGTTTTTAAAAGTATGTTAGATGCAGTGTCTACACTTATGTAACTATGTTTTAGACTTCTTTTTATGGTGTGATTTATCTCTAAATCTTTAAAGATAAACTTATGCGTATCCAATAGGGTCTTTCTCTTTTGCGATGGCAAAACCACGAAGTCTTAGTCTGCAACTATCACAAACACCACACGCTTTATCTTCATTTTTATAACAACTCCAAGTTAGATGCAGTGGTATTTTTAGATCTATAGATTCTTTTACTATTTGAGATTTTTGTAGATGCACTAAAGGCATTTTTATCTCTATGTTTGTTTCATCTTTTGTACCAAGGTTGATGGCATCTTGCATAGTTTTTATATAACTTTCTCTACAGTCTGGATATCCACTACTGTCTTCTTCAACCACCCCTATAGCTATAACTTCTGCTCCTTCTTTTTCTGCTATAGCTGCTGCCATAGATAAAAAGATACCATTTCTAAAAGGTACATAAGTAACAGGTACACCATCTTCTAAACCATTTGTAGGTACATCTATGTCTTTATCTGTAAGTGCAGATGCTCCAAGATGTTTAAAAAAATCCAAATCTAGTATATAACTCTCTAAAACATTAAGCTCTTTACATATAAGCTCAAAAGACTCTAACTCTTTTTGCTGAGTTCTTTGTTCGTAGTTAAAATGGACGGCGATTATCTCATAACCATCATTTTTCATCATATAGGCACTCAAGGTTGAGTCCATCCCACCACTCATGATACATACTGCTTTTTTAGTTCGTTTACTCATAAGGTTATTGTAACATAACTAAGCGAATACATTTTTTATAAGGTTTATTTAGTATAATTCAAAATAAATTAAATATATATCGGAGAATAGATGGGATTAGCAATAGGTCTAGTAGGACTTCCAAATGTAGGTAAATCAACAACTTTCAATGCACTAACAAAAGCACAAAATGCAGAGGCAGCAAACTACCCGTTTTGTACCATCGAACCAAATAAAGCAGTTGTTCCTGTACCAGATAAGCGACTTAGTGAACTAGCAAAGATAGTAAATCCTGAGCGTATTCAGTACTCGACACTTGATTTTGTAGATATTGCAGGGCTTGTTAAGGGTGCATCTAAAGGGGAGGGACTTGGAAATAAGTTCTTATCTAATATCCGTGAAACTGAAGTTATACTACAAATCGTAAGATGTTTTGATGATGAAAATATAGTACATAATGAAGGAAGTATAGACCCACTTCGTGATGTTGAGATAATCGAAGGCGAACTTATTTTAGCAGATATAGAAGTTTTATCTAACCGTATAGATAGACTTAAAAAACAAGCAAAAGCAGATAAAAGTGCTAAAGTTGTACTTGAAATGGCAGAAGAGCTTATAGAGTTTTTAGCAGATGGTAATCTAGCTAGAAATTTTGAGCAAACTGATACAGATACATATAGACAACTAAACAATGAAGTAAGATTTTTAACAGATAAAGAGATTATGTATGGTGCAAATACTGATGAAGACGGACTTTTAGAAGATAATGAGTATGTAAAAGCTCTAAGTGAACACGCTGCAAAAAATAACTGTGAACTTATAAAACTATGTGCAAAAGTTGAAGAGGAACTTATAGGGCTTGAAGATGATGAAGCTAAAGAGTTTTTAGATGAATTAGGTGTAGAAGAGTCTGGACTAGAGCAAATCATCCATAAAGGTTTTGATAAACTTGGACTTATGAGTTACTTTACTGCTGGTGTTAAAGAGGTTCGTGCATGGACTATAAGAAAAAACACAACAGCACCAAAAGCAGCTGCAGTTATACACAATGACTTTGAAAAAGGTTTCATAAGAGCAGAAGTTATAGCCTATGAAGATTTTGTAGAGTATGGTGGAGAATCAAAAGCAAAAGAAGCTGGTAAGATGAGATTAGAAGGTAAAGACTACATTGTAAATGATGGTGATGTTATGCACTTTAGATTTAATGTATAATTAAAATATACTTGATGAAGATATTATATCGTGCCTTTGTAAAGATGAACAAAACTCATAGAATTGGAAGACCAAGAGTTTAACAATAAACTTTTATTTGCAAACTGTCATATTTTTAAGTAAATTTTATGAGTTTTGATATACTTTAAAAAAATATAACAATGGCATAAACTTGAAACTACACATTGACATAGATTGCTTCTTCGCAGCAGCCCATCGCATAAACAACCCACAGCTAAACAACATTCCCATAGCAGTTGGTGGACGAAGTAATCTCTCTATCTTTAGTAAAACCCCTCAAAAGAGAGAACTCTCTAAGATAGATGGTGCTTTTACAAGTAGCATTCTAAGTGTAAGTGATAACTCTAAAACATTTGATGAGTATTTTAGAGATGATGATAAAAGAGTAAGAGGTATAATCACTACATCCTCTTATGAAGCAAGAGCCTTTGGTGTTAAAACAGCTATGAGTGTAGCAGAAGCTCTTAGATGGTGTCCTAATCTTATCGTGATACCACCAAACTACTCACTCTATCATGAACTATCTCATAAACTAAAACTCTTACTGCAAAAACAAATCCCAACTATAGAACAGTTTTCTATAGATGAGTTTTTTTGTGATGTTACAGGTTGGGTAGATGATAGAGATATAGAGAAGTTTGCATATAATCTAAAACAACAAATATCAGATGAATTAGGTTTACCAGTATCTATAGGAGTAGCAAACTCTAAATGGATAGCAAAACTAGCGACTAATGATGCAAAGCCTGATGGTGTCAAAGTTGTCTTTAAAGATGAAGTAAAAAACTATATCCATAACAAACCCATAAAAGAGTTCTGTGGTATAGGTAAAGGGTATCAAACAAGATTAGAGAGTTATGGCATACATAAACTTGGAGATGTAAAAGATAAAAAAGATTTGTTTTACTCTTGGGGTAAGTTTGGTAAACAACTATACCATAGGATACAAGGGGATGATAATGAAAAGGTGGTACTTCAAAAGAGTGATACCAAATCCATCGGCTTAGGTAGAACATTTGACCCACTAAAAAACAGAGATGAGATAAAAAGAAGAATCACAATACTTTGCAGACACCTATCTTTTTTAGCTTATAAAGGTAAACATAACCCTATGACTTTCTCACTAAATCTAAAATATAAGTACGGTGAAAAAGCAAAAGGTCATATCAACACCCAAAGAGAGTTTTCAGAACAACTCTTTAAAAGTGAGATAGTAAAACTCTTTGATAGCATAGATACCCACCCACTACATGATTTGGTACAAGTAAATATCACACTATCAAACTTTAGAGAGAACAAACATACA
>JAADDU010000185.1 GCA_013153755.1 Campylobacterota bacterium
GCTTCAATACTTGAAGATGTTTATGGTGTAGGCTTTTTTAAGGGTGCTTTAGTACTGTAATAGACAAGATAATACCCCTCTTTACTTCAAGAGTGGAAGATAAGACCTATTGAAGAAGTATATCTCTTTTTATTTTTAGATGCTATTCACTATAAAGTTAAAGAAGCAGGAATTATCTGAGGCTGCCACATATTATTGAACATTATTCCTACTTTTGTATATTTTTACTTTATCATCTTTTTTTATCACACCACTTTGTAGTGCTTTTGCAAAGATACCTCTATCGCATTGAAGTAGTTTTGGAAGAGCTTTGTCTATCTTAGAGAGTGAGTTACAGATGGTACAGTTTTGTGTTATCTCTAAAACGATAGTTCCTATCTCCACTCTATCTCCACAGCTCAAACCGTAAGGGTTTATATCTAAGATGATATTTTCCCCTAACAAACCAAACTCAAATGCTATGCCATTTTGCTTTGCTAAATCATAACTCTCTTGTGATGTGAGAAGTATAGCTCTGTTACTATCTTTTGCATAAAACTTATCACCGATAATCCCATCTGCATCTACTTCTATCTCATCACGAAGCTGTTTTGGAGCACCTTTAAGTGCTATAAAAAGTTCTAACACTTTTCCCTCTGCTATAAGTTGCATATCAAAGCTCCTCATCTGTTTCAAACTGATACTCATCAAAATCCATTTTTTTATAATTATCTGAATCTATAAAGTGTAAAATCTTATAAAACTTCTCCTCATGAGAGAGTTTAGGTCCATCCATAAAACCAACTGAAACATAAATAATCTCTGCATTTTCATCAAAAAAGAGAGAGGTAGGATAAAAATCATACCCTATCTTTTGAGCGAACTTTTTAGCTTTGGTTGTAAGACCTTTATATATAACATCATCACCTTTTGAGACGTTGATATGTTGATATATAAAATGCTTACTTATGTATGCTTTTACCACATCATTTTGCAGTGTAAACTCTCTCATATTTTCACAGTATCCACAACCATCTTTATGAAGCCATACAAAGAGATGTTTATGCTCTTTTTGTGCTTTTTGTACTAAAAAATCTATGTTGATATCTCTAGCTTGAAGAGTCAGTTGAAGTGTTAAGAGGAGGAGTATGTTTATAACTATTTTTTTTATCATATTTTCTCATTTACAAGAGGATTACTCCTCTTGAGATTTTCTAAACTCTATTTTAGTTTAGTTTTACCTGTACCAGTTTTACCTTTACGATCAGTCCAAGTCATGATAAGTTTGTCGCCTTTTTTGAAAGCATCACCTTTAAATTTGAACTTAAAGATAGGGTTTTTAGATAAGAATTGGCTTGTTGACATATCAAATACAGTCTCACCATTACAAGTTGCAGAGATATGAGTGATGAAGTTTGCATCTTCTCTATTTCCTGTTTTTTTCTCAGCTTGATTGTATGTAGTCATAGCATGTTTTGCCATAGCTTTAACATTTACAACACCTTTTTTTAATTTTGCTTTTACTTTGATACCCATAAATATTCCTTTATATTTTTTCTAATTTTATCGGAGGGAGGGATTAACCTTCACAACCACCAAGTGCAACATCTAACGCTTGTTTAGCAGCGTAAAGTTTTCCATCTTGACCTTCAACAACTACAGTAATAGTTCCTGGTTTTCCCATCTTAATTTTTATAGAATACTCAGTAACATCATATTTACCAACACTTATAACACAAACAGCGGCTTCAGGATTTGCATCTTGAAATACAGCTATAGATTTTGCAGCGATTTTAGTACTAAAATCAACTGGAACTGCACCACCATTACTAGCTACAGCTTTCTTACCACTGTCAAAACTCTCACCAGCAGCTTTTAGTTTTACACCTTTTTCGATAAGTGTAGTTGAACCATAAAGGTTTTTGATAGCATCATTAACTGTGTGAGCACTCCATACTGTCGGTTTTAATTTTCTGTAATCTTCTGCTCTAACACTCGCAGGAGCAATAGCTAAAGCTAATGCACCAAGAGTTAAACTTAAAAATTTTCTTCTTTCCATAATATTTCCTTTTTTATTTGTATGTTAGCATAAAATCAACTACGCTTTTAAATTCTGCATCAGTTAGTGATGAACCACCCTTTGCAGGCATACCTAATTCTGTACCACTTAGACCATTTGCATACATCTTCTCTTTACCTTTTTTTGCATATGGAGCCCATGCATCTTGATCTCCAGCAGCTGGTGCAAATGATCCATGACACATTGTACAACTTTCAGCATATGCTTTTGATGCATCAAAACTAACAGTATGTGCAGCATCACCTTTAACAATTGGTAAGTCTCTTTCAACTGACATAGGTGGATTAAACTCTGCAATACCACCATTTTGAATATGCACAATTACTGCAGATTTTTCTTGACAATTACTCATGCAGCGTTCAGATAAGTTTTGTAATTTTTGTGCACCAAAATTTGTAGGGTTTGCATAATATTTACGTACATTTTCTAAACCATTCGTACCATCGATACTAGGCTCAAAACCATTAACATTTGGCATTTTGATTTTTAAGAACTTTTCACGATTAAGAACATACTCATCATCAACCTCTTCGCCATCTATCTCCATCTCATTGATGTTTAGTACATAAGCAACAAGTGCATATGTCTCATCAGCAGTTAAAGTTTTAGATTTTGTATGAGGCATACCATCTTTGATGTACCACCAAAGTGTACTAGCTTGTGGCCAGTATGAACCAAACACACGCACTGGACCATCGTTATCTGGAAGATTTCTTTGGTTTTTTAGTGTTTGTTGTAACTCTACGGCATTACCTTTAGAGAGTGCTGGATAACCTCCACCACCACTACCAAAGTCACCATGACACATTACACATTTAGCTTCATAAATCTCTTCACCATCCTCTACAGAACCTTCACCCTCAGGAAGACCTGTACCATCAGGCATAACATCTTTATCCCAAGCTTTAAGTTCATTTGGTGTTGGTGTTCTACCATAATTGAGTTTTAAACCTTGTGTTTGCAAGTTTACTTTATATGGTCCAGTATGATCACCAGTTACAGGGTAGTACACACCACCATCTATACTTGGTTTACTTTGAGCATTTGAATCAGTTGGAGTAGCATCACCCATACAACCTGTACTAAAGATAGTAGCTACTGTAACTGCAGATGCTAGTGCTATTGATCTTTTAGAAAAATTAAGCATTTTTTACTCCTCCTGGTGTTCTTACTTGAACATGGTTTACTTTACCATCTGGTGTAACTTCCCATGTCTCAACTGCATTTCTATGGTAAACGGACTCAACACCCATAATAGATGTTTCTTGATCGATTGTTGGTTGAATAAAACCAGCATCATCCATAGCACGTGAAGTAAGTAGAAGGCGTTTACCTTTTTCAAACTTGTACATATAGCTCCAACGAGTCCATGATTTTGGAAGAACAAGACCTTTAAGTTTTGCTTCTACATATGTGTTACCACCATCAAATGATAAGTCAACACCTGTGATAGTACCCATACCAGACCATGCAAGACCTTCGATCTCTATCATCGTACCATCTTCTAAATCACCCCAAGGTTTTTCAGGTGATGGAGAAACAACAGTTGAGTTTACCTCATTTGCATAGAAGTGTTGTACCGCTTTACCAGTTGGTTTAAGAGCCGTATATTTAGAAGTTTCCTCTTTAGCATACCATGGCTCAGCCGCGAAATCTAAACGCTTTAACCATTTAACACAAAGGTTTCCTTCCCAACCTGGAAGAAGTAGTCTTACTGGGTAACCTTGCTCAGGGCGAAGTGCTTCACCATTTTGACCCCATACGATCATTGCATCATCAAGAATTTTATCTATAGGAACACTTCTACCCATCTCTGAGTTATCACTTCCCTCTGCAAGCATCCACTTAGCTTCAGGTTTTAAACCTAAATCTTCTAAAATAGTTTTTACATAAACACCAGTCCACTCAGCAGAACTCATAAAACCTTTTGCAAATTGCAGAGAGTTAAACTGAGGTCCACGCCACTCTTGCCCACCATTTGCTGGACACTCAATAAAGTGAGTACGAGTTACTTTAGGATAACGTTTAAGTTGCTCTAATGTAAGTACAATAGGCTTCTCAACAAGACCATTTATCATTAAACGGTACTCTTTAGGATCAACATGTGCTACCCCACCATGTGAACGTGAAAAGAAAAGACCATTTGGAGTAATGATACCCTCTGACTCATGTATAGGTGTTACAGCGATAGATGCTCTATAGTTACCAGATGCAAGAAGTTTTGTATATCTTCTTGTATTATTATGTTCATATTCCGAAGGCATACCATAAACATTTTTACTTACAGGATCTCCCCAAGATTGACCCCATTTTGGGTGATGCATGATTGCAGGATCATCTTGTGATGCCATAAGGCTTGTTCCTGCTAATGCAGTGGCAGAAATGGCAGCAGTTTTTTTGAAAAATGCTCTTCTGCTAGATAGTTCTAAATCATTTTGTGATTTGTTATTATCCATTATTTCTCCTTAGTCAAATTTTATAGATATTAGATATTTTTATATCATAGTTACCTTATATGTGGCAATTTTACCTATCATATCTTTAGTGTAAACTTATAAAAAAAACTAATATTTAAAACTAATATGACGAAGAAAATAGGGGTGTTTGTAAAGTTAAAACATCAAAAGAGAGTGAAAATTATATCTATTATAACTGAAGGATATAATAGTGCTATTTTGATAGTTTATTAAAATAATTAAAATAAGAAAAACAAAATAAAAAAAGTGATTATTTTGAAGTTATACCTAAAATGATATAAGTAGTGTTACGATTGTCTACATAAAATACCACAATGCATCCATGAAACGGAATATCTTTAATATTCTCGTCATCAAAATAGAGTGATTTCTTATATTTTTTATCTTTTGTCGGGATATTTAAAATGATTGTGTCAAGATATGTTTTGAAATCTTTTGCATAGTCTGGATCTTGTGTAGTTATAGTGTGAAGAATTTTTTGAAGTTGTATTTCATAAAGCTTTGAAGTTAAAATTTGCATCTATTTTCCATAAAATCTGTATATTTGATAAAATCTTGAGGATTTTCTTTATATTTCTGAAGCTCTTTTTCTAAAAGTAGCTGATTCTCATCAAAATCTTT
>JAADDU010000053.1 GCA_013153755.1 Campylobacterota bacterium
ATATCTTTAATAAGATTGACAACATTGGTAATCTCACTTACATCTTCTCCATACTTATTTGTAGCATCTTTAATCTCTTTAGCAGCAGTCTTTACATTACCTATTTTTAAGTGTATAAAAGCTTGAACTAAGGATGCTTTTAATGGTTGTATATTTTTTATCTTTGCTTCTTCTAAATGTTTTAAAGCAAGACTAAGATCACCAACTCTAGCATATAAAAGTGCCATACTAAAAGAGTCACTTCTATCAAAATTTTTATCTATACTCTCTATAGCTTTATAGTTGTTACCAAAGAGGGCATCTATCTTAGCTTTTAGATGCTTTTGAGTGGTTGGATACTCATCACTTGTGGGGTTTTGCAAGGCACTTAAAGCCTCAAGATAGTTGTCATTATAGTAGTTTATAAGTGCATAATAATATGAATACAAAGTAGAGTTATTTTCATCTGAAAGATAAGCGTAGGCCAAGTCTATATAGTACCTAAAACTTTTTTCATCTTTTAGATGCAGTGAACATACTGCTGCATTTATAGCACTTACACATCTTTTTTCATCATTTTGTATCGCTTTTTTAAAAGTTTGCAAAGCTAACTTATAACTACCATCTTTTAGTTGTGCAACTCCAAGGTTATAAACAGATATAGCTTCACTATACTGAGCTATACTCTCATATAATAGGAGTGCTTTTTGTTTTGAACCATTTGAGTATAGATAATTTGCTTTTGCTATCATCTTCTCAAGTTTACTTATCTCTATGGGTTTAGTATCGTTTTTTTCTAGTTGTTTTTCTATGAAATCTATATCTACGATATCTTTAGTTTTGTGTGGTTTTAGGGCAAGATAGATACCAGTAAAGATGATAACGATAAGAATAAATGCAAGAAAAGCAAAGATGATTAGGTTTTTATTAGTTGTTGATTTTTCATCATCTACTACTACTTGCTCTTCAAGAACATCAGAACCAGCTGCTTCACTGTCTTCTATGATTATAATATCTTCTGTTGTATCAGCCATCATCTACCCTAAACTTTCATAAAGTATAGCAAAAATAGTACCATCTAACCTAATCTATAGTTTTCTAAGATACAACAGCACTGCATCTACTATATCATCATCATCTTTTGATGCAGATTTTATACTATCTTTTTTCTCATCCATATAAGATATAGTTATATTTTGCCCATAATTCATTATACTTTTTATACTATTTTTTAAACTTAAAAGTTTTATAACCATAAGCTCAAAAAACTGTTTTGTTGGGTTATCTAACTCTCCAAACCTATCTATAACTTCCTCTTGAATCTCATAAATTTCAACAACTTCTTCACACTGAGATAAGCGTCTATATATATCTAAACGAAGCCTGTCTTCACTCACAACATCATCAGATATAAAAGCACTTATGGTAAGTTTTATATCAACTTTTTGTCTTTTATGCTCCATCGTGTTACTTAAGAGTTTTATAGCATCTTCTAACATCCTTAGATACAAAGAGTAACCTATATTTTTGATATGCCCACTTTGTGCATCTCCCACTAAATTACCACCACCCCTTATCTCTAAGTCATGATAAGCTAAAACACTTCCACTACCCAAAAATGAGTTAGATTCAAGTGCTAGAAGCCTTTTTTTTGCTTCATCTGTTAAATTTTCCTTGTTTTGAACTATAAAGTAAGCAAAACCTTCTGAACTTCCACGCCCTACTCTTCCACGAAGTTGATGTAAGTCTGCTATACCAAATCTATCTGCTCCATCTACTATCATGGTATTTACATTTGGCATATGGATACCACTCTCTATGATGGAAGTCGCTATCATAAGGTCATACTCCCCTGCTTCAAACTTTAGTAATTCTTTTTCAGTTTGAACTGCTGAGATTTTTGAGTGAAGCATAACCATCCTAAGGTCTGGAAGTATAGCTTTTAATTCCCCCATTTTTATAGGCATATGATCTATGGAATTATGAACATAAAAAACTTGTCCACCCCGTCTAAGCTCTCTTAATATAACCTCTTTTATGAGCTTTTCATTATACTCTTTAACAAAAGTTCTTACACCTTGACGCTCGCTTGGAGGTGTGAGTAGTGTTGACATGGTTTTTATGGAGCTTAGTGCTTGATTTAGGGAGCGTGGGATAGGTGTAGCACTCATAGAAAGAAGATGTACATCATGGTAAAGCTCTTTTATCTTCTCTTTTTGTTTTACACCAAATTTATGCTCTTCATCTATGATAACAACACCTAGTTTTTTAAACTCTAACCCAAAGAGAGTATGTGTTCCAACCACTGCATCTATCTCCCCTGATGCTAAACCTTTTATAATGGCATTTTTATCTTTTGTAGATACAAATCTATCTAGTTTTGCATACTTTATACCCAAATCTCTAAACCTCTCATCAAGTGAGCGGAAGTGTTGGGCTGAGAGTAATGTAGTTGGAACTATAAAAGCGGACTGATAGCCTGATTTGTAAGCTGTAAAGATGGTATTTAGTGCGATTTCTGTCTTTCCAAAACCAACATCCCCACTTAAAAGCCTATCCATAATATGCCCAGAACTCATCTGTGAGATTATCTCATCTACTGCTTGGGTCTGGTCATCTGTGTAATCAAACCCTGAGAGTTTTTGAAACTCTTGAAGCTCTTTTTTACTAATGCTAAGTTTTGGTGCTTTTATAAGCTCTCTTGATGCAGCAGTATTTACAATCTGTCCTGCTATCTCCATAAGTCTTTTTTTAACTTTCTCTTTTAACTTACCAAAACTACCTTTTCCAAGCTTGTCTAGTACAGGAGTTGAGCCACCTGAAGCTATGTAGCGGTCTATAAAGTCTAAATTTTCAACAGGTAAGAGTATCTTATCATCCCCAACATACTTGATAACTATAAAATCTTTTATACCACCTAGTATCTCAGTTTGTTCTATCTTTTCAAAAATACCTACACCATAATCTTCATGAACAACATAATCCCCAGCTTTTAAATCATCCAAAAGGATAGAGCTTTTTCTTCGTCGCCTTTGTTTGTCTGGTTTGTTTAGAGAGATAACAAGCTCTTTATCTGTAATAATATTTAAGATATATGGAGCATACACCTCTTTTATATTTTTTAGATTAAAAAGTCCTACTTGCTTCATCAAAGCTTCATTAGATGCAATGATAGTTATATCTTTATCTTTATGAACCTTTAAAAGTGTCAAAACATCTGTTACAACCAACTCTCTATATATATCAGAATCTTCTAAAATCTCTAAATCAAATTTATCTCTTGGTATAGTTGGATTATTTAGTGCATAAGAGTCAACAAGTAGTGCATCTAACTCTCGTACAAACTTCACTTTTTTATTATCTAAAAAGTTTTGTGCTTCATCCCTAAGATACCAAAAGCCTAAAGATGCTACATCTTTAACAAGTGAATCAAATTCGCTATTTTTTACTTTTTCATCAAGTAGATTAAAACTTTCCTCATCTAGCGAGTAAAAGGCAGGGGCTATATCCACTGCATCTAACTCTTCTTTTTGCGTTCTTTGAGATTCAAGTTCAAAGTATTTTATCTGTTCTATCTCATCATCAAAAAGAGATATACGAACTGGGTATTTAGATGCAGGGGCATAGATATCTATGATATCTCCACGAAAAGAGATTTCACCCTCAACTTGTACCATATCTACGAAGTTATAACCCCAAAAAAGCATCTTTTCTTTAAAGTTTTTTAAATCTATCTTAGAACCAAACTCAAGGCTTGTAGACTCTAAGAGATGCTCTTTTGGAAGATGAAAAAGTAAACTTTTTAATGGAGAGATAACAAGTGGTTTCTTTTTAGCATTGTAGTATGATTTTAGTGCAAAAAAGAGTTGATGAATCTCCTCTTTATAAACTCTTAAATCATCGCCAAATGCTGGACGAAAGTCTGGAAAAAGAAGAACATCTTTACCAAAAAACTTAGCTACATCTTCTAGTTCTTTAGCTTCTTTAGAATCTTGACATATAAAAATCTCGACATCTTGTGCTTTATCTGTTTTAAAGTATTGAAAAAGTCTAGTTTGTGACATATATTAGATTTTAGAGATTTTTAATGTTTCTTCATTTTTAGATGAAGAGTTTTTTACTATACTGTTGCCCTCAAAGATACCTTTAGCTTCTATAACTAGCTCACTAGATTCTATGCTACCTTTTACTTTTCCATCCTCTTTTATCTCCACTCTTTGGGTATTTATGCTACCCTCTACAAAACCTTGTATTATCAACTTTTGAGCTACGATATCGCCATTTACATGACCATTTTTACCTATGTAAACCTCTTTTTTTGAGTTTATAACACCCTCAAATTCTCCATCTACATATAGGTTACATGTTATGTTCATCTCACCCCTTATTTTAGATCCGGCTGTGATAATGGTAGTGCTTGTGTCGGGCTTGACACTTTTATGTGATCCGTCGTTGTTACTAAAGATTGCCATGGTATTTTTTTCTCCTTTAAAAATATTTCGTTATAGTTTTTTAAACTCCACTTTACAAATAAAGCTGGGTCAACTGGACGAGCTATAAATCTTATCTCATAGTGTAAATGTGGTCCACTACTCATGCCAGAATTACCGGTATATGCTATAAGGTCACCTTTTTTTACAAACTGACCTGATTTAATTACTATCTTATTTAAATGTCCAAAATATGTTTTAAACCCATAATTATGTTGAATAATTACAAGCCTACCATAACCACTTTTTTTATGATAACCAGCATACTCTACTATCCCATCTGCAGTTGCAAAAACCGGAGTTTTCATAGCTGCTTTCATATCAAGACCACGGTGAAACTCTTTTCTATGAAGAGTTGGATGTGTTCTATAACCAAACTTACTAGTTATACCTTTGTACTCTATAGGCGAGCCACTTGGGATAAACTGAAGTAGTGTTACCCTTTGTTGTGAGTTTAATTTTGTTACATTTACTCGCTCTTGTAGAGATAAATTTTCATCGTGAGATAAACCTATAAGACTTTCAATCTCAGATAACGAATCAGAAATCTCACTAAGTTCCTTTTTTTTACTCTCTAAGGCTATTTGAGATAATCTTATACTCTTTTGAAGTTCTAGATTTTTTTGTCTTAGTTCATCATAAACACTAAAG